>JAJYZM010000116.1 GCA_021799935.1 bacterium
ATAGAATTCATTTCGGGAATTATGACGCTTTTCCCGGGCGATATAATTTCTACGGGAACTCCTTCGGGTGTCGGAAGTCTGAATAAAGGCGATATTTTCGAAATAGAAATAGAAAATATCGGAAAGTTAAAAAACTTCGTAGAATAATATAAAATAAATTAATTAATAAAATGCTGAATGAACAAAATAGCGGAACACAGACTTTATAAATGGCTCGTTCTGGCAATAGCCGTTACCGCTTCTTTTATGGCGATATTAGACATAAATATCGTCATAGTCGCACTCCCTAAGATGATGTCGCACTTCGGGGTCAACGTTATAACGATAGACTGGGTCATTATCGCCTACACTATAACATATTCCATCATTATTCTTCTTACGAGCTTTGCCAGCAAAAAATACGGGCTTAAGGTTCCTTTTGCGGTATCTATAGTATTTTTTATGATAGGCTCGGCATTCTGCGGTTTTGCGCCTACTTACAGGATAATGATAATATTCAGGATAATTCAGGCGGTCGGCGGGGCGGGGCTTATTCCTATATCCGTCAACCTAATCGCAAAATACTTTAAGGCGCAGGAAAGAGGCACGGCTATGGGCGTCTGGACAATAGGCATAATGGTAGCCCCTGCTCTCGGTCCTATTATTGGCGGATATTTCGTGGATTACGTTGACTGGAGGATGATATTTTATTTTAACGTTCCTATAGGCATAGTCCTTTTTTTGGGCACTTTAATTTTGCTCGAAAACGATGCGCCCGCGAAACCTTTTGCGAAAAAATTCGATTTTATAGGTTTTATCCTTATAGCGATATGCCTCGGAACGCTTTTATATGTGCTTAACGAAGGGCAGACTCTCGAATGGGATTCCCCGATAATCCGCCTGAACGAACTCATAAGCGCAACTTCCTTTATGCTTTTTATCGTCGTCGAAATATTTTCCAAAAAACACTTGATGGACTATTCTCTTTTTAAAACAAGGAACTTCGTCGCCGGAAACATAGTGAATATGATAAGGGCGGGGGGTATTTTCAGCACCATGTTTCTTCTCCCTATATTCATCGAAAACATACTTAATTATAACGCAATGCACGCGGGTTTTCTAATGGCGCCGTTTGCTATAGCGGTTGCCATTGCATCGCCGATTGCGGGAAAAATTTCCGATAAATACGGCCCGAAATACTTGCTTTTATCCGGCATGTTTATATTCGCAATCTCGAATTTTTACCTGCGCAGCATTTCTTTGCAGACATCCATACCCTTTATAGTATATAACCAGTTTTTAAGAGGCTTAGGGGTAGGGCTGATAAACGCCCCCGTTATGATGACTGTCATAAATTCGGCCAAGTTCGAACAGATACCGGATGCTTCCGCATTATATAATGTTTTATTTCAAATAGGGGCGTCGTTCGGAATTGCATGGTCGGGGGAAGAGCTGGCCGTTAGGCAGATTTACCATTTAAACCAGTATTCAAGGGATATAAAATATAATTTTTACAATTATAACGGCGTTCTTAATTTTTTGCACGGCGATTTGATAAAGAACGGCGGTTCTTTCGTGAGGGGAATATTTTTTCCGTCTAACTCCGTTAAGGTTTTCGGTTACATAATTAATGAATTTTCGTTGATAGGCGCATACGGCGACGTTTTCGCCGCATTGGGCTATCTCTGCATTATAGGCGGAATAGCCGCCCTTGCCGTTAAAAATATTAAGAAATAAAATAGCCGGCTTATTGATTTATTAACCGAATTATACTAATATAAAGCAAAATTATAAATTTATAAATCAACTTCGATAATTTTCGTTACAAGGAGAAAAAATATTATGATAGCATACTTCGTTATGGAATGCGCCGTCGACAGCAGAATCCCGACTTACAGCGGCGGCCTCGGAATTCTTGCCGGAGACACCCTGCAGAGTTTTGCCGATCTTGAAGTTCCAGCGGTATGCATAACTTTGCTCTGGAAGAACGGCTTTATAAATCAGAAGCTGTCTAACGACGGCGGACAGATTGACTCTTTTCAGGAATGGGATATAGAAAAATATATGCAGCCTACCAACATTAAAATAAAAATACACATCGGCGGCATAGAAGTTACGATAACGGCTTTTAAATACGTCGTAGAATCTACTACGGGAGACAATGGATTAGACGCATATTTTTTAACCCCCGACTTGCCTGAAAACGACCCCGAAACAAGAAAAATTTGCGACAGGCTTTATATCGAGGGAGGTTTAACCCGCCTTAAACAGGAAATAATCCTCGGAATAGGCGGATATGAAATGTTAAAAGCATTGAATTACAAGCCTTTTCTTTATCATATAAACGAGAGTCATTCAGCCCTCTTAATAGCAGGTTTAATGAAAGATATGGATGATTTAAACAAGGTAAAATCGAGGGTCGTTTTTACGACTCATACGCCGATTCCGGCGGCCTTCGACAGATTTCCAATAAATGATGTAAGGGAAATGCTTACCGGTTACTGCGGAGAAAAAGTTTTTAACGATATTTACAGGGAAGAACTCGAAGAAAAAGACGAATTAAATCTGTCCTGGCTTGCAATAAAAAATGCTAAAAACGTCGTTGCCGTTTCAAGAAAGCATAAATATGTTTCCGAACAGATATTCGAGGGATATAAACTAAAATACGTAACCAACGGCATACATCATGTTAAATGGGCTTCTCCTCATCACAAAATGTTGTTTACTAAATATGTAAAAGGATGGGAAGAAGACCCCAATCTTCTGAGGGGGGCTGCATGCATCCCGGACGGCGACTTCGCGCAGGCGCATATTTTATGCAAAGAAACTCTCATAGAAATGATTAATTCCGAAACGGATTCTTCTTTTGTTCCTGCAGACTTTACTATCGCTATGGCTAAAAGAATCACTCATTATAAAAGAAACAATCTTATACTGGCTAATCCAGATAAGTTAATTGACATTGCCGAAAAAAAAGGCGCGGTTCAGATTATTTTTGCAGGAAAAACACACCCTGCCGATACCGACGGGCTTGCAATGATAAAATCCATACACGATGCCGCAAAATATATTTCGTCGAAAACTAAAAAAATAAAAATTGCATTTTTGGAAAATTATAATATACATAAGGCCAACTTAATACTTGCCGGAGTAGATTTATGGCTTAATAATCCTACAAGGCCGCTTGAGGCTTCCGGCACAAGCGGAATGAAAGCATCCCTTAACGGCGTTCCTAATTTCAGCGTATTAGACGGCTGGTGGCTCGAAGCCTGCATCGAAGGAATAAACGGATGGAGCATAGGTCCTAAATCCGCTTGGACGGACCTGAGCTATTCCGACGATATGGAGGATTTAAACGATATGTACGGAAAATTAGAATTCAACATTATGGATTTATATTATAAAAATTATTCCGATTATATTAAAATTATGAAAATGGCGGTTTCTTCAATTGCGCCGCATTTCAACACCCACAGAATGGTTTCCGAATACGTTACCGATTTATATCTGACGGGAATAGTAATGTGCTATCTCGAAAAAGAAAAAGGCGGCATCTGCGATATATAATAATATTTCTTTAAGGATTTATTATAACTTTTAGGGAATCCTGCGCTTTCGCGGTAAGCTCAAACCCTTTTGCGATGCCTTCAAGGGGAAATCTGTCGGTTATCATATCTTTAACGTTTATTCTGCCTGACCTTATAAGTTCGAGAGCCGTCCTGTGGTCGAGTATAGACCCCGCGTAAGAGCTTAACAGCGTAACTTCGGTTCTCCAGAATATTTCGTTAATCGAAAGAGGAAGTTTTGCGCCTTCGCCCGCCGCTCCGAAAAACAAAACCGTCCCGCCCCTCCTTACCGATTTAAGCCCCTCCAATATTGCGCTGTCCGCTCCGGTCGATAAAATTACGACATCCGCCAAAAATCCTTCGTTAATATTTTTAATAGCGTCTGCGCCGAAGTCTTTTGCGTTAAAGGCATAATCCGCTCCGAATTTTTTTGCGTATTCGAGCCGTTTATCGTTAATATCTACCGCTATAATCCTGCTTGCGCCCGTCTCCCTTAAAAGGCTTATATGCAGAAGACCCGAAAGCCCGCTGCCGAAAACTATTACGGCATCTGCAGGTTTTACCCCGGCAAGCCTCTGTCCCCTCACGACGCATGCGAGAGGCTCGATAAACGTCCCCTCCTCGAAACTTACTGAATCCGGCAAAAGGTATATTCCGTTTTGCACGTTTATTTCGGGAAGCCTCAAATACTCCGAAAATCCGCCCGGGTCAAAGTTAGTCGTCCTTATGGTTTCGCAGACGGTTTGATGTCCGCTCAGGCAATATTTGCATATATTGCACGGAACGTGGTGCGCGGCGCAAATCCTGTCGCCGGCTTTATATTTTTTGACGTTTTTCCCTGTTTCGGCTATCACGCCGGTAACCTCGTGTCCCAAAACAAGCGGAACTTTGTCTCTTCTGTACCATTCTATTACGTCGCTGCCGCAGATGCCGCTTGCTTCGACCTTCATAAGGACTTCGTCGTCGTTTATTTTCGGAATATCTTTTTCTATCAGCCTTATATCTTTATTGCTGTAATAAAGAGCGCATTTCATAATTTTTGTTTACCTATTTTTGTTAGTTAAAATAAACCGCTTTTCCGTTTACGACGACGCCTTTTCCCCATTTACGCTACCGCTTTGCGTACCGGATGAATAAGGCGTTTTCTGCCCTTCTTCTATGGCAAGCACTACGTCTCTTTTTCTCAAAACGCCGCCGTAACCGCCGTCTTTATCTATCGCTATAAGTTCGTCGGTATTTTTTCTAAAAAAATTATGTACGGCTATATCTAAAGTGTCGGTCAATTTAATTTTCGGCAAATTCGACGATTCCAT
>JAJYZM010000003.1 GCA_021799935.1 bacterium
CGGAAACCCAAGCGAAAAATTTAAGGAATCTAATAAAATAAATATCTTAAGAGTAAACATAGGCGACGATATCACCGACGAAACTATGTTCTCCGATAGTTATAACATTGAAACCGGCAATAGGAGTGCTGCCGTAAAAACCGTAAATTGCGTAATAGGCAAAAAGAAATCATTTGCCGGTATTTATCTTGACGGTTATAAATATACGCCGTTTTTCATAGAAAATATTTTATCTATTTTTAATTTTTAGAACCTCAGCCTTAATCCCGCTTCCGGACCGTCGAACTCTAAACTGCCGTTTACGCCGTTAGTATCGACATGGATTTTATCGTAAACGTAATCCGCAAAAACAGACAGCGGGCCGACGGCTTTATAATTTACTCCGGCATTGACATGATAATAGTATCCGTCCGAACCTACGGTAAAGCCCTGAAATTTTCCTATAAAAGAAAAATCGTTTAAGGGCGATATTTTTATTCTTCCGCCTATTAAAGGTATGGGCAGGCTTACGTTTTTCGACTCCGATAACCCTAAGGAAGCAGAATCCAGTTCCGTTTTAGCCGTGATGACGTCCACGCCCACTCCGAGACCCACGGAAGCGTATCTGTTGAACTCGAAATTATGGCCGTAAAACATTTTATAGCTGTAAAGGTCTAATTTTGAATTAACCTCGTATTTATATTTATATTCCTGACCGTTGAAATAGATATTTTGCGACAGCGCCTTGGAGCCGCTGTATTCATAAGGAACATAAGTAAAAGAAATTCTGTTGTCGTATAAAATATAAAAAACTACTTTCAGCATAGGTTCGGTTCTGGAAGTTTGAAGCCCTAAATCCGAAGGAGTTATGTTTGTAGGTCCGTTTCCTCCTTCGTTTCCCCCGACTGCAACATGTCCGGTAAGGTTTTGAAAATATGCGCCGCCTTTAACTTCAAGCCCAAGCATACCGGAAGCATAAACTTTCAAAACTCCGGAAAAAATAAAATACCCCGTGCAAACAATAACGAATAATATTATCGGCAATTTAAAAGGTCTTTTTCTTTTAAAATTTTTTAAATTTTCGGTCATTTTAATTTTCCTCGTCTTATATAGTCTGCTATAAGCCCTTGATAATTTCCGACGCGGTTTTATTGTCGTATAGACCGCTATAGTTAGTTTTTAGTTCTCTCATTATAACGCCGATTTCCTTGCTGTTTTTTTCTTTAGAAATCTTTTCGATATGCGATTTTGTTTCTTCATGCGACCATGTTTTCGGAATATAAGATAAGATTATTTCTTTTTCTTTTAAAAGCTCCGAAGTATCTTTGCCGTTAGCCGCTAATATTTCGATAGACTGTTCGGTTTTTTTGACCCACGATTTTATTATTTTAAGGATATCGTCGCCGCTTACGGTATCGCCGTGATTCTTTTCTTTTGTCAGTTTTAACGCATCGCTTAGAATCATAGTTAAAATATTCTTCTTCGTGCCGTCGTTATTTTTTCTGGCTGTTAAAAAGTCGGATTTTATTTGTTCGTGCAAAGCCATGTTTTGTTCTCCTTAAAAGATATAATCAAGCTATAAGCCGAACGCGGGTTCTGCGCCCGCCGGTCGGTCTGCCCGCTGAATACTCGATGGGCATCGTCGGACGCATGAAATATGCGGACAGAAACTGCGTGAGTTTCTGTCCGAAAAATAAATCGGAGGGCTGTTTACGATCGGTCTCTTACTGCGCGGCAGCCGATGCCGGCGCGGCGGGAGGAGCACTAACCTTGCCGATGCTGCCGTTAAACCCTTCCACCTCGAAGTAATAAGTAGTCCCGCTCGTAAGACCGGAAACGGTGTAACTGATATTGCCCGCGCTATAGTCCGCTCCTCCCGTTACGCCCGCCGCAACTATGCTAAACGGCCCGGAAGAAGAGGTGCTATCCAGAACTATAAAACTGGTCGGTATATCGTTACTCGAATCGGACGCCGGCGTCCAACTTAACGTAACCTCCCCAGCCCCGGGTCCGGAGGTTGCCGTCAAGCCGGAGGGTTTCGCGGTGCCGGAACCGCCGTCGTAAAGCTGACCGTATGGCGGATTATTATAAAGGGTATTGGTAATAACGGTTCCGACGTTTCCGCCGCTTCCGCATGTCTGCCCGGTAGAACACGAATCATTGCATATGCCGCCGCTGAAATAACCCATAGCGCCGCATGAATGTGTGGAAACGTCAATGGTTTTAACAGTTATTGCGTTGACGATGCCGTAGCCGCTGCTGTTACTCTTGCTGTTATCGACTATTATATGCCCGCTCGTGGTAATGCCGTTATAGCCTTTTACGTAATGGCAGAGAAAACAAAGTTCCTGTAACATCGGCACGGATTCGTAACCATTTGTGCCGCTGGGGGAAACGGCTTCGACGGGAGCGCTTAAAAGCAAAAGCGGTTTCGTAAAATAAGCGCTGTCACTAGTGTTGCTGCCGCCGAGGTCGGTTTCAAGGATACTCGCGATAGAGGTGTTGTTAGGAGGAGGGGTGGTGTTGAGAACAAATGCCAAAACTCCGCTGGGACCGTCGCTTATCATATTCAAATTGCCGCAGCCGAAAGCATAATTAATATAACTCCCAGAATTCTTAGGAAAAATGGTGCCTATGTCCGAAAGGTCGGGCCCTACGGCACCGGCGGGCCATATCTGAAACCCCGTGGCGGACTCGCCGTTTATAGTATGGCAGCCGAGGCATCCGCCGGTCTGCATTATCGTAACGGCGTTGGTTGTATCCACGCATACATTGCCATTCGCGGTTCCGGTATTATTCGAGTCGTTAGATGAATAACTCGTATAGGACGAAGGGCAGGATGTTACCTCCTGCCCGTTTAAAACGTAGTTTCCCGAACCTACGCTTAATGTTTCCAAATATCCGTCTATAGTCGAGATGTCGCTTGCGGACAAGGGGGCCACATCGTTATAATAGTATGGACTGCCGGTAGTGTAAGCGTCGCTAAGGGGATTGAGCAAATTTCCTATACCGGCGGTGGGAAAAGAAGCCATAACATCCACCGCAATCCCGATTCCCAAAAAGTTAAGGTAATTTGCCACGTACGAAAGGTCCGGGGCGGCATAGTAAGGGTTGTAGGCATAGGAAGAAAAAGAAGAGCCGGTGTAAGGACCCTCGTTGAATGGAGCTCCCGGTCCGTATGTAACTCCCCCCGCAGTAAGCGTATGGCACTGCAAACATCCGGCTTTATACATGTCGATAAGACCCGGGGGGGCCGTAGGAGGAGGAAGCATGAGGACGTTGGGAATCGAACTTCCTATCGGCGGCTGTTCTACCGTAACCGGCGCAAACGTCGATGGAAACGTAAACGTAAAATCGGGACTTGACGGCAGTAAACTATACAAATTATTCTGCATAGTAGTTAGTGCCCCGCTGTCGGTCCCATTAGTCATATTGCTGTAATAGGTTGTTAATGTGGCCGCTATGTTCCCTAATATTCCCGTAACGGTAGTCGGCGCCGTTGTAGCCGTGGCGGTGGTAACGTCGGATTCAAGGTTTGTGCAGGCGGTTCCCGTTAATGTGGGATTAGTAGGGTTTGCCGTATAAGCCGCATCGATGCAGGCCGCAAGGTCGTCGGCCATTGTCACGAGATACGGTTCGATAGCCGATAAAGAACCGGCGCTGGAGATAGAGGCGGGCGTCGCCGAGGTTGGATCGGCCATCAGCCCTTCGATATAAGACGCCGTTGCGCCGAGATTATTTTCTTGCCCGTAGTTGAACGCTTCCTGCGTAACGAACGTGGAATATTCGTTTATCGTGATGCCTCCCGAAGGGATATTGGACGGAACGATAGCCTGAAGCTCTATGGAACCCTCCGTAGCCTGCAAATAATAAGTGGTATCGGCCGACGACGGGTTATAGACGATAGTAAAACCGCCGCTGCTGCTGGTCGAAACAGGCGTGCTAATAGGGGTGCAGCTCGACGCCGTCTGGGCGGTGCAGCCGTAAAGCTGGACGGTAGCGCCGGCGATAGCCGTAAGACCGCCCTTTACTTGTCCCGTTATCGTGCCGGCCGGCGAAGACGAAGAACCTGACGCCGTTCCGCCTGACGAACTGCCGGCTCCGCCGCCGCATCCCGACAATACGATACTTCCCGAAAAAATAAAAATACTTAAAATAAGAATTAAAAGGCCGTTTTTAGTTTTCATTTTCCTTCACCTTCACCTTCAAGTTAAAATACCGTCCTATTTATATTTAACCATATATTTTTGTTTTGTCAAGTATAAACAGTAAAAAGCACCCTTAATCCTGCAATAGAAATTTTTAATCCTTACTATATCTCCTCTAAGTTTGCCGTCCTATTTATATTTATAAAAACTAACAAAAAAGCATTTTCCATCAAAAATCCCCCCATTACCATTAAATAGATTATATTTTTATCCGAATATAGTTTTCGACAGAACTTTTAAAATTCATTAGCAATATACTTTAAAAAAAAAATAAATTTTTAATATTAAGAATGTTAATCAAACGGCATAATTTTTGAGCAAAATTAAGGATGTTCGGTTTCCGAAGAAAAAATAAAATGCGGGCGCAAAATTAGGCACAGTCCTAAAATTTGATTTTTTATGCGCCCCGAAAGGCTTGAAAAATGGTCGGGACGACTGGATTTGAACCAGCGACCCCTTGCTCCCGAAGCAAGTATTCTTATTCCTTAAAATTCGCTATTTTTAAGATTTATATATCATATAACGGTTAAATAGCGTTTATAAATTATTATATAATTTTATTGAATTTTATCAAATTTTATAATAAAATGGCTGACAAAATAGCTGACAATATTTTGGGGGCTCTATGCTTTACAAACGAGGAGAAATTTGGTGGACACAATTCAGAATTTCCGGAAAAAGATATTATTTTTCCACTAAAACTTCCGATAAAATACTGGCCAAAAAAATAGAACAAACGATAAAATCAGATTTCATACGCGAAATTTACGACATACCGGGAAAGAAAAATAAAGCCATTTTCCTTGATTTCTGGAAAAAATATATCGCGTCCGATTCGTCCAGCAAAAGCAACATAGATAATAAAAAGTACCTCTCCGCACATTTCCTGCCGGTATTTAAAAACGAGGATGCAAAAAGCATATCAGTAAACGATATAGAAAACTACAGGCTAAAGCGCAAGCTTGAAATCCTATCTATGTCTAAGAACGCCGGCAAAAAAGAATCAGAAATATCTTTCAGGACGGTAAACCGCGAAATAACCATACTGCACCATTTCTTCGAGTACTGTATAAAAAATGAAATTATAGATAAAAATCCGGTATCTGGATTTAAGAAGTTAAACGAACTATCCAGACTTAAAACCTTATCCGACAAAGATATAGAGAAGCTTATCGCCGGCGCCACGAATAAACTTACTAGAGATTTAATTACGTTCTTAATTTATACCGGCTGCCGAAAAGGCGAGGCTTTAAATCTCAAATGGGACGACGTGGATTTGCAGAACGACGTAATAGCAATTAAGGGGACGAAAACGAAATACGACAAGTATATACCTATAAGCAAGCCCTTAAAAGAGCTTTTGAGCCGAATTGAAAAAGTCCAAGACGTTTTATACGTGTTTAATAGAAACGGGGCAAAATTGACCGATTTTAGGCGTTCTTTCCATACGGCCTGCCGGAACGCCGGGCTTAAGGATATGCATATACACGACTTAAGGCACGCCTTCGCAAGTAAAATGGTAATGGGCGGGACATCGCTATACATTACCGGAGAACTATTAGGGCATAGGACGACGCAGATGACGAAAAGGTATAGCCATTTGGTGCCGGATACGCTAAAGAAAGCGGTGGACGAGGTGTTTAAAGCGGGTTTATAGAATCTCCTGAGAAACCGGAAAACGGAGAATAAGGGTTTAAATAAAAATAAATATTTATTTTACGGATGGTAATTCTAAAAGGGAAATAACCGGCATGGATACTTCGCATATCAATAACCTGGTTTCGGGATTGACTCCAAATGCGGCTTTAATTATCAGCGGTATAATAGCGGGAATCATAGCTATTATAGGCGCTGTTATAGGCGGTATAATAACCGGCCGCTTTATGATGCGCCAGAACCGTGATAACCATCAGCACGATTCGAATAAAATCAATGAGGAAGAAAATAGATTAGAAAAAGCAGTGCTGCAAGCACTAGAAACTGAAATAAAAGTGATTTGGGAAAGATATGGTGAGCATATTAAGCCTTGGGTCGGTGAATTACAGAGATTAAGCTCTGATAATAATGCCCGTTTTACTGATTTTAGAAATATAGAAGAAGATAAAAGATACTTTATTGAGTTATTGTCATCTAAAACCTCTATATCCCAAGATTATTTTACCATTTATAAAGGAACCAGTTCTTTTATAGGGAAAATTAAGAATGATAAACTCAGGGAAAAAATAGTTTCCACTTATACAAATACCAAAGGCATGGTTGATGAAATTTTATTATTTAGTTTATTTCAGGATAATATGAAAAATTCCATAAGGGAAATAAGAGAGTTTGGAGGTGATAACACCCGAAACGCAAAGTTTGAAAGCCAAGTTTTAGAACAATACAAAAAACATCTGGGAGAATTAGCTGATTATACTTCTAAGGTTAAAGTTGAACAAGATAGATTAGAAACTCAAATTGGAGAATTATTAAAATTATTAGAAATTAAAAACCAAGATAATCATTAGTTTTTGCCCTGTAAAATTAAACATTCATTCTGAATTTTTAGCGGAATCATTTAAGAAGCAGTATCCAGATTTATAAAATCCCCCAAAAAGCCGGAAAACGGGGAATTAGGTGCTGGAGATTATAAGGGGGTAATAGTTTTTAATCCGGCATAAAAGAAAGGTATTTCTAAATATGGACGGAGCCTCAATTTACGGTACCAAATGGACCCGGGACGAGCTTATCGCGGCGTTCAACCTATACTGCAAGATACCCTTCGCCAGAATAAGCAAAAACAACGAAAATATAATAGAACTGGCAAGGCTTTTAGGCCGCACTCCATCCTCCGTATCCATGAAGCTTTCCAATTTCGCCAGACGGGATCCGGAACTAATGGAAAGGGGCATAGCCGGACTAGGACATGTCGGGAAAGGCGAAGACGAAATTTGGAAAGAATTCGGCAAAAATCCGGATGCCCTAGTCTTCCTCGGCGAAGAGATATTCGCCGGGCTTAAAAATAAAACCGTGGAAGAATCGTCCGGAATAGATATGGAAACGTTATTTCCTATAGAAGGAATGGAACGGGACGCCGTAACCAAGATAAGGGCAAACCAGTCTTTCTTTAGGAAGGCCGCACTCGTTTCCTACGGATATAAATGCTGCGTTACCGGCATATACGCAGGGAGCCTCCTTATAGCCAGCCATATAAAACCGTGGGCTTCTGACTTGAAAAACGGGGCGGATCCGCGGAACGGCTTATGCCTTAACGCTTTCCACAACAGGGCGTTCGATTCCGGGCTTATGACCATAACGCAGGACTATAGAATAAAGTTTTCGGAAATTATTAAAACCGGCAAATACATGGACGCGAAGGTCCGAAAAAAATTCTTTGCCGACTTCGAAGGGAAGGCGATAAGACTGCCGGACAAATTTCTTCCAGGAAGGGAGTTTATAGAGTACCATAACAAATTCGTATTTATCGGCAAATAAGAGAAAAACCCAATACTAATGCCTATTTACATGGAATATTTATAAATAATGAGTATTTGGATGTAGACCATGCCTATATTAGACGAAGATGTAATGAAATATATAAATTTATTAGAAAACCCAAGAAATAACAAAATAGAATTTATAAAAAATTCGTATGCGAATGACTATAATATTTTTCATCAAGCTTTTTTGCATAGCGGCATAGCATTTAGTCTATCCAATGATGATTTTGATTGTATCATAAAATTGTTGGAATCATTAGGAGCAAATGAAACATATCTTAATCAAATTAAATTTTTGAAAATTAAAATAAAAGCCTATAATAATCTCAACAAAAAAATTGAAGAACAGTTTAAAAATATAAACTTTTATTCCTTAATTGATTATATTGAATATTTATATTCTAGATATGAGGTTTCGGCTATTAGTATTGACGGCAAAAATTATAGACGGGATGTTTCGGATTCACAAATTAATTTTTTATTGAATATATATCATGAAATCATTAGAGAATCTATCGTAAATTGTAAAAACAACGAACAATGCGATAATTTCCGCAATTATAATATAGAAGAATATAAACAGTTTTTACATAACATTGCAGATAAATATTCGCTTCTCGGATTTATATTAAGGGTATGTTCTGAGGAATTAATTCCAGAACCGCTTGAAGGAGCGGAGCCATGGAAACAGAAAATTGTTGAATATATTTTAAGTAGTAAATTTGATTGCAATGAATTAGATTGCCATATTTCTGAATTTTACTACCTTAAAGACATAGATAAAAAAAACGAGATATACAGAGATCTGAATATCGAATATTTTAATGCTTTATTCTTACGTAACGAGTCTAAACTAAATGAAATACCAGGTTTTAATTTAGATCCCGATAATACATTGTTTTATTCAAATTTGCAACTCGCTGGAGATTTTTTATACGAAAAGAAAATTCTTAACGATCTATTCAACACTTACGATAAATATACTAAATTTGAATATAAAGAAAAGGAATATTCCTTGTTAACTTTAAAAGAAATCTACAATAAAATTAAAGACCTACTGGACGAACTTCTTGATAATAATAAAGGCAATATTGATGATAATAGAGGATATAAAAAATCAAAATACAGTTTATTTATTAAAAAGTGCGGGGTAAAACAACTAATCCGGAAACTAAATGTAGTTAAAAATAGTGAATTACTGGAACTTTTCGTTTGGGATATTCGTAAAGAAGTTAATAAAAAATCAGAGTATCGCAAAAAGCTTATACTGAAGGATAATAAGTTATACTACATCATGCCTTATTTTGGAAATATATTCAGTATTTCCGAGATAATTGATAATATTTTTTCAGAGCAGAAAATAACCAAGACGCTTTCGATTAAAAAAGGCAGCTATTTTGAAGAAAATCTCATGAAATTATTTAAAAAAAATTTTAGTTTCTATAAAACCAAAAAAGGACAGTGTGGAAATTTTCCAGAAATAGACGGCATGTTTGGCTGGGAAAATGCTCTTTTTATATATGAAGCAAAGACCTCCGTTTTGCCGAGGAATGAAATGGAAAGGTATAATAATTTAAAATCCACAATTCACGAAGCATACCTGCAATTAGTAGAAAAAATTGATTTTATTTTATCTAACGAAACAATCAGAAAAGTTTTAAATGAAAAATTGGGTTTAACAGTAAGCAAGAATAAAATATATCCCCTTATAGTAACAAATCATGCCACTTTTTCAGGATATAATAAATTATTTGTTAATTCTATTGAAAAAATAGCTCCGGTTACAGATTATGAAACCTTAAGATATCTAATTATAAATATGGTTATACCTTATTGGCGTTTTGATGTTGAAAACGGTAAATATTGTCTAGAAAAGAAAAAACTTCAAGACGCATTTCATTTCCATAATTTTTTGGTAGAACCGAGTAAATATTTATCATCTTATGGAAATATAACTTATCAGCTAACAAAAACAGGAATATATTTTCCTATTATTAAGAAAATGAAGATAAATTTATAGCGATAATTTATGGACAGCGCGACCGCAAAAAAGATAAAATCAAAAAATACGAAAATAGAGCTCGCTCTTCGCAAAGAATTATGGGGAATGGGCTATCGCTACCGTATACACGACAAAACAGTAACCGGGACTCCGGACATAGTTTTTAAGAAGCAAAAAGTCGCGATATTTTGCGATAGCGAATTTTGGCACGGAAAAAAATACCTGGAAGGCCAAAAATTTAATAAAAACGCCGATTATTGGGAGTCGAAGATAAAAAATAATATCGAAAGAGATAAAAAGGTTAACGAAACGCTTAAAAAAGAGGGTTGGGCGGTATTAAGATTCTGGGGAGAGGATATTTTAAAAAGACGGATTCCAACGGTAAATAAAATAATATCTCGACTTAGCATGGAGAAATGAATTAATAATGCTAAATGAGGGTTATTCCCAAATAATTTAAAGGTTATAGGTATTTAAGGAGGGGCATATGTCCGACTTTCAAAAACAAATCGCCAATTTAAAAATTATGTTCTCAAATGATAAACTAAGAAATATTTTCCAACACTATATCGAATATATCCGATTCCCCTTTTTTAAAAATTTTTCCCCGAATTTAAAAATAGACTTTTCCTTTCCCGTTACCTTTTTAGTAGGAGCCAATGGAGCCGGCAAAAGTTCTTTGCTTCATGCTTTATACGGGGTACCATCTGGATATAACGTAAGCAAGTTCTGGTTTAGTACCGAATTGGATCCTATAAAAGATATAGATAACAACCGGCATTGTTTTATTTATTCCTATAAAACTCCTTTCACGAAAACCTCTGCGGAGGTTCTAACCACTAGGATTAAAAATAAAAAAGATCCTGATTTTTGGGAAACGGCGCAACCGCAAATTCAATATGGGATGGAGATATTTTCGCCAAACGGCAAGGACACGAAAGAAGCGGGAAAGACGAGATGGAACCCTATCGATAAAAACATCGTTTACCTCGATTTTCGCCGAGAAATCGGAGCCTTTGACAAATATTTTTATTTTGCCGAAGATCCTAATACGGTTACCATGAAAACCAAGCAAGACCTTATAAGGCGCATGGCCAAATATATAGATTATTCGCGCAAGAACAACAAGCAATGTAAATATTATAAGCGCGGTATATGCAAGGCACCCATAATACTCGAACAGGAAGAATTGTCGGAAATAAATAAAATATTAGGCAAGAAATATTCCGAAGGTAAAATTTTAGAACATAATTTATACGATAGGAGTGAAAGCGGTACTCATAACAATATGGGATTTTCGGTTATGTTTAAAACAGATTTCCGCGAATACTCCGAAGCGTTCGCCGGCAGCGGCGAAACGGCGGTGGTTAAACTGGTGCACGAAATATATACGGCTCACGAGTTTTCCCTAATTTTGCTTGACGAACCGGAGACGTCGCTGCATCCGATGGCGCAAAGAAGGCTATTAGAATTCTTGCTCAAACGGACCGTCGAAAAAAAACTGCAAGTCGTTGCTTCGACGCACTCAACCGATATGGTCTACGGGATGCCCAAAGAAGCCGTCAAAGCTTTTTACGTTAACGAAATAAACGGTAAAACGGAAGTTTCGCAAAACGTTACTCCCGAAGAGGCGTTTTACTACATTTCGGGCAAAACCGCGGATAAGGCTAATATTATCGTCGAGGATAAATTGGCTAAGATGATTATAGAGGCTGTTTTAAAAAGTATGGGCGAACACGCCCGGAACCTTTTCGACCTAAGGTATTACCCTGGGGGAGATTCCGTCATTAAAAAATTTCATATACCAGTTTACAGCAAAGAACCCAATAACGACGATACATACGTAATATTCGACGGGGATAAAAGAAAGTCGCACTTCGTTATAGAAGATATACTCGATAGGAACCGAACCGAAGAAAATTTAAAAACTTTGATAGTGGAACAAACCGGCATAAGCAATATAGAATTTTCATGCGATAGCGATAGGCCGGAGCAGAAGGTTCCGCAGATGCTCTATTATTTAAAATATTACGAAAATAACGTTTTTTACTTGCCATGTAATACTCCGGAAGAAATAATTTGGAGCGACGATGTGTTAGGCAGGGCCGATATTAATGATGGGGACAAAGATAATATAAAGAACGAAGCTAATTTTAAGAGTAGGTATGCCTTATTTTCAGAAGCCATGTTTGGGGCCTCTGCCTCTAATTCTATAGAAAACGCGCATATGTATTTTTTAAAAAAATGGCTTACAATTAAAAACAGTTCTTACGATGAAATCGTTAATATATTGCAAATAATAAAAGAAAGAAGTAGCCGAATAGCCGATTAAGGTTTTTGAAAAAAGGAGGTTTATAGCATGGTGGTCGAGAAAGAAAAATACAAAATGACGATATCCCGGCTTACGGTGGATAAGCTAGGGGTTAAATTGTACGACAAGGTATCGGCCGTAATTGCGGAATTAGTAGCCAATAGCTACGATGCGGACGCTAAGGAAGTTACGATTAAAGCGCCTATGGGCATATTCTTAGCCGAAAAGCAAAAAAACGGATCGGTCATAGATGTTATAGACAAGGATTGCGTCATCGAGGTTCGGGACGACGGTACTGGTATGACCCCGGACGAGGTAAACGATTTTTACTTGGTAGTCGGAAAAGAAAGAAGGAGGGACGGGAAGCGCGGCGACATTTCTAAATTATTCGGAAGAAAAGTTATGGCCGCAAGGGAATAGGAAAACTGGCCCCTTTCGGAGTATGCCGGAAAATCGAGGTATTGACGTCCGGCGGCGATTTAGTTTCCGCAAATAATGCCAAAGGCAAAAACATAAAGGGCTACGTGACCGCGCATTTAATTTTAGATAGAAATTGGATATTATCGGAATCGGACGAACCGTATTTTCCGGATATCGGAAAATTCGACGGAAAAATAAGAAAAAACAAAGGTACCCTCATTAGGCTTTCCGTATTCGATTACAGGAAGGTTCCTGACATAGGGGTTTTCGACAGGCAATTGGCCCAGCGTTTCGGAGTTATATCTTCGAAAGACTGGAAAATTAAGCTAAAAGATACAACGAAACAGACGAGTGATAAGAATTACGAAAGAACCGTGGGCGAATTCGTTATAGAAAAATTATCTAAAACGAAAATATTGCTTAATCCTCCGCTTCTCGATGAAAAAACAGGTAAAAAAGAGTTGCCCGCCGCCGTCGACGACGAAGGGGCAACTATAAATGAAATAAAATCTGGATTTTATTATGAAGATACGCCTTATCCTATAACCGGATGGGCGGCTTACTCAAAAGATCCCTATAAAGACGATTTAATGGCCGGGATTAGGATTTACTGCAGGGGGAAGATTGCCGCGCAAACTAATATTTTCAATATGAAAGCCGGTTTTACGGGCGAGTACGACATACGTTCCTATCTGGTAGGGGAAATCCACGCCGATTGGCTCGACGAAACCGAAGACTTAATCCGCACCGACCGTCAGGATATTTTATGGTCGCACGACCTCGGCCAGGAACTTGAAAAATGGGGACAAAACCTCGTAAAAGTTATCGGCAGGATTACCCGCGAACCTAGAAGGAAGAAAGCGTGGGAATTTTTTAAGGAAAAATCCGGAATAGAAGAAAAAGTGGCCACGGCGTTTCCTGTAGCCGATCAAAAAGATATTAGGGATAATTCCATAGAAATCGCGAAAATGTTTGCCAGGGTCGGCCGCGAAGAAGAGCTCGGCGATTCGGAGCATATAGAATCGATAGTCAGATTAAGCCTGCTTTTAGGTCCCCATATGACTTTGGACGAAAAGTTGACGGAAGCGGCAGACGGAACCGATTCCGTCATTTCCGTCATGTCCGCTATCCTTAAAACCGCCAGGTTGGCCGAATTATCATCCTTCGGAAAAATAGCCATAGACAGGATTAGGGTTTTAAAAAAAGTAGAAAAATTAAAAGATAATCCAAAAACGCCGGAATCGGATTTTCAAAAATTAATAACGGAGGCTCCTTGGCTAATTAATCCACAATGGAACCCTATAACAGAGAATAGAACGTTTTCTACGTTAAAAAAAGAGTTCGTCAAATTTTACTCTTCAAAAACCGGGTGCGAAATCGTTTTAGATGATTTTGGGGATCCTGGCAAACAATGTGATTTCGTTATGTTCAACCAGGACAACGCTATCCAGATTATCGAAATAAAAAAGCCAGGACATTTTATTACGGATGAAGAAATGGTGCGGATAAACAAATATAAAGATAATATGGAAGATTTTCTTAAGTCTTCAGGAAATGAAAAATTTTCCAAACTTTTCCCGGAATTTCATATAACTTTGATTTGCGACGGCATAAATTTATCCGGAATATATAAAACTGCTTTCGACGGTTTAAAAAAGGGGGGGTTACTAGAGCATATAAATTGGCGTGCTTTCTTGCTTAATACCGAAAAGGCCCACGAGGATTTTTTAAGCGAAGCGGACAGACAAATAAAACTATCGGGTCATACCGACGGATAATGTAGTTCGGCATGTTCCACGAAATGCTTCCCGAACCAATATGCCATTTTAGGAGGGACGGCGTTTCCTATTTGCTCCCCTATATACCGCGCGCTGCCATAGAAAACGTAATCCATGGAAAACGATTGCAACAAGGCCCCTTCCCTGTAAGAAAGCGCCCTGTCTTGTTCCGGATGTCCATGCCGGCCGCAGCTGTAAGTATAAAACTTGGTAGTTACCGCCGGAGCAGGCTCGTCCCACTTTAGCCTGCCGTAAGAATTGCCGAACCCTTTAATATTCCTATGGCAAACCGGGGTTAGTTCCGGTTCTATCCAGTCGCGCCGGCTTCCGCCGTCATGCGGCGTCTGCCTAATCCTTCGCATATTTATTTCGGCCAAGTTGAAACACTTATGGTTTGGTATATCTGCACTTTCTTCGCCTGCGGCAATAGGGGGCAATAAAAATAAAGCGTCCCTAACGGTCTTAACTTCATCGTTAGAGTTGGCCGGATCTGGAACTTTTATGGTTTTTCTCGATGCGAATAAAACGCGGCGTTTTCTGGTTTGCGGAACGGAAAAGTTTTTAGCGTCGACGACCTTGGTATCGAACTTAAAGCCCTCTTTCTCGAGTACGGCTATAAAATTTTCGAAAACCCCCGGCTCCATTGAAACTATACCGGGAACGTTTTCCATGAAAACCAAGTCGGGCTTGCTTTCTTCTACAAGCCTTCCGAATTGTTTTAAAAGCCCTATTCTATGATCGTCGACCTTTTTCTTGCTGTTTCTGGTCGAAAACGGCTGGCAAGGCGCGCAACCGGCCAAAAGAAAGAGCTTGCCGTCATCTTCTTTTAAAAGATTCCTTATTTCGTGTCCCTTAATGTCGTGGATATCTTTTTTAATATACGGAACATTATTATTGCGTTCATAAGTCTCTTTAGCGGTTTCGCTCCAATCTATGCCGGCGATTACTTTTATGCCGGAGTCCAAAAATCCCCTGGTTAACCCGCCCGCCCCGCAAAATAAATCTATAGCAATTATTTCCGCCATAATACCGTACCTTGTTTAATTTTTTATATATACGCCCAAAATATTTAAAGATAGTATAAATATTATCGGTAAATTCTAAATGGTGAAAGGCATTTGCTACAATCTTATCAGCCAACCGCATGAGGTTACTATGTGCTTGTCTATGGTCAAGTTTCCAGCGCACGTCAATTCGCCGCTCTTGAGCTGCCTAAATATTTCTCCCGCCATATCTTTTTCGATCGCCGCCCCTATGAAAAAAGTAAAAGGCTTAAGCTTTTTCTTTGAAAAAGCTTTCCTTATCCTGCTTAGGGCGGTATTAGCCGTTTTCCAGTGTTCGTCCGCACCCGCGGGATCGATGCCGCCCTTCAGTTCCCCTAATGCTATGAAATTTTCTTCACTCGAAATCGTTTCCTTTTCTTTTGTTTTGGATTCGAAGTTTTCCATGCCGCATTTCAACAACGACAGATCCACGTTTTTCTTCACGGCGGGAATAACTGCGTTAAGAATTAACGTTCTCGGTCGCCCTTTGAAATTCCAGGAAACGGCGTTTAAGTTTACTTCTATATCCGGGGAATGCTCGTTATCCTCTATCCATTTATTCGTCCTTCTATCCCTCCAAACTATTTTATGCCCCCTTATCGATAAAGACGATATTAAAGCTCGGATAAATTTTTTCTCTCCCAATTTTCCGGCAAGATTCCGCATAGACCCACCCAATGAATCGCCTCTCGTTAAAAGAAACCGGTATACCAGTTCTTCGACGAAACTAATCCCTGCAGGTTCAAGAAATTTATCGATAAGCCCCTTAACTGCTTCAATCTTATCCCGTTCGGTTAAATACCCGTTCGCTTTTTCGGATACCCCGGAAGCGGTTACCAAAGCCGGCATTATATCTTTCATGTTTAAAAGTCCGGCGGCCGTTTTCGCCTTGGAGGCTTCTATTTTAAGGGACTTAGCTTCTTCGATATAAGGCGTCCCCCTTTCGTTCTTTTCCAAAGCAAGAGCTACGAAACCCGCCCTAGTTTGCTCGTGAGGCGTTAGCAGCGAATCGGCATTCTTAATAAATGTTTTCCAAACGGCGCTACTCATAATATTAGTCCTTTTTCCTCCACACATAGACGCATTTTCTTAATGCTTCCCTGCCGTGCCGGCCCATTTGCTGGCTGCTATTTCCTTTTCCCTGAGGCAAAACTAGGATATTTTCCACGTCGAAACCGAATGAAGACGCGAAATCCGACAAGATTAAATCTACCGGGATACTGATGCCGGCATATTTAACGTTATCGTTAACCATAAAAAACCGCCCCCCGTTTTTAAGTACCCTGAAGCACTCGTATATCACGCAGCTCATTTCATAAAAATATCCCTTTACCATCCTTATTATCCCGTTATTATTCAGCATGCCGGCATCTTTAATGCCCTGAAGTCCGTACAATATACTTTGCAGTAGTTCATGCCCCTTAGCTACGGACAGCGGAGCCGTCCATGCGGGATTGATTTCCACTAAATCCTTTTCTTTGTTTTCTACTGTACAGCTTAACATTTTCTGCCTTAACGACGTTAAGCCGGCTTCGTCTATTCCGAGAAGAGCAAGTTCCAGGGCGTAAGTCCTAGTATAGTCGTACCTGTTGCAGTAAGGAGGCGATGTAATAATAGAGCTAAAGAAGTTATCCTTTAACTTAGGCAATTGTTCGAGACACGAAGTTTTATATAAGTATGTTTCCCCTTTTTCGAAACTTTTTGCCGTTTTAGGTAAAAAACCGAAAGTCGGCGCGGGCGGGTTTAAATCATTTATAATTTCGTTCAGTTTATCGGCAACGGCCTCATCGAAAGACAATATTTTCCCTTTCGTGAACCGTTTTTTCCCCCACGTCCTTCCCGATCGATAGTCCCATCTTAGATATTGACCGTCTTTCCTGGTAAAACTAATAGATTCAAGAACGGATAACAGTGCAAATGATAAAATCTGCCTTACTTCTTCCGGCTCCTCCTCTATCCGGTACAAATAACGTCCGATACTTTTTTTAGTTTCCTCGGGATAAGCTCCTCTGGTAATACGCAATTCTAAGAAGTTCTTTTCTTTTCCGACCTTATTCCAGTATTTGCCGTCTATCCAACTTCGTATCCGTTTAATAGTTTCTTTGCTTAAGCCTTTTTCGACCAGATTCCTTGTCCGTATGATTTCCTGTCCTATGGGAAGCAGTTCGATGCCGTGGGGATTTAAATTCATTTCTTTAGAAGCGAAAAGGGCGGTTCCCGCTCCGGCGAAAGGATCGAGTATGTCGCCTGAAACGACGTTATACTTGTTAAAAAGGTAATAAATTAGCCCGGCGGAAAATCCCTCTTTAAATTTATACCAGCGATAAACCGGTCGCTGCTTGTTAGCCTGGAAACTGACGAGTTGTCTGGATAAATTCTTATCCCCGACGATTATGTTTTTATACCGGAGTTCCCGTTCCGCTGCGATAACGTCGATGTCGTCTACAGTATGGATATTTTTTATTTGCCCTATAGGCTGCATAGTACTTATCACTTTTATGTGGTTTTTGAGCTATATTACATTTTACAAAAAATATGAAAAATATGAAAGCAGTATTTATGTAAGGAAAATTAGCTAATTACTTAAAATTATTTAAAACTAAATAAATATATGTACATTTATTTAGCAATTTTAAAATTTATCTTAAATTTATAACTTGATTTATGGTTTTTGCCATTATATTAACTCCTTGTTATAATGACCACGGTTGAAAAATTAAAATCTTACAATGCCCATGGATCACTACTTTCGTTCCTTGAAGAACTTAAACCATAAAGAACCCGTAAAAGGCGTAAGCGTAAGGTCCGTTTATCTGGACGACGACATGCTCACATACATGGAGTTCGAGCCGGGAAGCGTGATCCCAGAACATAAGCATCCCCGCGAACAGATTACCCTTATACTCGAAGGAGGCATGGACATGACCGTGGAAAGAGAAAAAGACCGTCCTGAAAGGAGATATAGTTTCGGTTCCGGCAAACTTCGTGCATAGCACGCAAGTCATTGACGAATTCACCGTCGCGGTAGACGCCTGGTCGCCGGCAAGGGAAGACTATAAATAATAAAAAGGACAGGGGATGCGAAGAAAAGACTATGAAATGGCGGGCAGGGACGAAATGGAAAAGGTCATTTATGCTGCCACAGGATAGGCATATTAGGATTATCCGAAGACGGCACGGGACACTGTCCCGGTGAATTTCGTTTATCTTGAAGGCGCCGTTATCAAAAAGGTTTACCTTAATTTAGACAGCGTAATTTTAAAATCGGAAAATAAGGACTTTCCCGACATAATAATACCCCTAAAAGATATTGATAAAGACAATTTTATTATCGGCAAAGTGAAATGGGTATTGCAGAAATTTTAATCTTTCGGAGAGAAAAGAATTATGAAAGCGTATCGCCAAAAAGACGCTCCTTTAACCGGCGACGAGGAAATTATTTTTGAAGAACTAATAATCGGGGCGATAAAAGCTATAAATAATACGGCGGTTAAAGACGGAATAAAAAAAATCAAGAATACGCTAAAAGACTTAGGCTATAAAACTAAAAACATTAAATTTCCGGAAATCGGCAAATCGCTCGGGCTTGAAAATATCGAGAATAATTTTGAATGATAAATTTAAAATAAAAAGCAATCAGGATTATTATCTCTGTTATAAACTGATTTAAAAAAAAATAATCCGTCTGACAAAATGGCTGACAGTAAATTTTTTGGTTTTAAACTACGTCGGCAAATCCTTATAGAATGGTCGGGACGACTGGATTTGAACCAGCGACCCCTTGCTCCCGAAGCAAGTGCGCTACCGAGCTGCGCTACGTCCCGAATTTATGAAATTTTATGAAAAGAACATCTGATGCGGATTTTTGAACAGGATATTATTGTAATACATTTATTTAATTTTTTCCATTAAATTCTTTCGCGCATCTCATTAATAGTTTGCGAATAATTATCGGTTTTAAATATGCCGGAGCCGCTCACGAAAATATCCGCTCCGGAATTGGCTACGTCGGCTATATTTATAACTTTTATGCCGCCGTCGACCTCGATAAGCGTTTCCAATTCGCGCCGCTTTATAATCTGTCTCATTTTTTCTATTTTAAATAAAGAAGAATAAATAAAATCCTGTCCGCTGAAACCGGGATTTACCGACATAATTAAAACTAAATCTATATAGTCAAGCATTTCGCTTAAAAAATTTATAGGCGTTCCGGGATTTATGGCAACTCCGGGACTCGCTTCAAGTTCCCTTATTTTTTCGACCGTTCTGTGCAAATGCACCGAGCCTTCAAAATGCACCGTCAAAATATCCGCGCCGCTTTTAACAAACTGTTCTATATATCTTTCCGGCCTGTCTATCATTAAATGAACGTCTAACGGAATATTCGTCCGCGATTTTATAGCTTCGACAAGGTCCCAGCCTGCCGTGATATTTGGAACGAATATGCCGTCCATAATATCGATATGTATCAAGTCGGCTTCCGCCTCTTCTATAAGCCTGATTTCTTCCGAAAGATTTAACAAATTTCCCGAAAGAATAGACGGCGCAATCTTTTTCAAAGTTTTTCCCTCATTTTTTTAGCGGCTGGTCTAATTATGCCGCCGCATTTTATTAATATTTAGCGTTTATTTATGATTTTAATTCCGGGTCTGCGGCAGTTAAGAATTAAATGCCGCCCCTCGCCATCTCTCTAAGTTTTTCGATTCTGTCTTCCGTAGCCGGATGAGTGCTGAACAAACTCTTAAACGCTCCGCCCCTTAAGGGATTAACTATGAACATATGGGCGGTTGCATGGGTCATTTGATTTGCCTGCATAGGTTCTTCTTCGTTTCCTTCCTCTAATTTATCTAACGCGCTCGCAAGATAAAGAGGATTTCCGCTCAGCATCGCGCCGCCTTTATCGGCGGCATATTCCCTCTGCCTCGATATGGCAAGCTGTATCATCGTCGCAATAAGCGGAGCGAGTATAGCCATAGCGATTAAACCGATTATATTGCCTTCCCTGTCGTCGCTTCTTCCGCCGAAACCGCCGAACATGGCTCCCCATTCCGCCATCCATGCAAGCATGCTTATGGCGCCGGCGACCGTAGCCGCGATGGAGCTTATAAGAATATCCCTGTTTTTTACGTGCGTTAATTCATGCCCTATGACTCCCGACAGTTCGTTTGCGTTTAAAATCCTCATAATCCCGGTAGTAACGCAGACGGCTGCATGCTGAGGATTTCTGCCGGTAGCAAAGGCGTTAGGGGTATCTTCATCGACTATATATACCTTGGGCATCGGAATATTTCCTCTTACGGCAAGGTTCCTTACTATAGAATAAAGTTCGGGATATTCCGCTTCCGTAACGGGCGTTGCGTGATACATAGACAAAACGACTTTATCGCTGAACCAGTACGTTCCCAAGTTCATAAGCGCCGCCAATATCAAGGCTATTACCATTCCCTGCTCGCCGCCTATAGCTCCGCCGGCTACTATCAACAGCCCCGTAAGAACAAGCATGAGCAGAAAAGTTTTAAAATAGTTCATTTATAAATTAAACCTCCGTAACCGCTAAAAATTTAGATTTCGATTCCAAATTACAATTCTAAATCGATTAGATTATATATTATATCACAAAAATTAATCTACTCAAAGAGCGAACCCTCGGGCGAGCCGCCGTTTGCTTCTCCGGTTTCTTCGCTTTTTTCGGCATTGCCGTATCCTGCCGAATCCCCTTTTTTAAGGACGTCCTCCATTTCTTTAACCGAAGGCAGGTCGTTTAAATTTTTTAAATTAAAAACTTCGATAAAATAATCCGTAGTCTTATAAATCAGGGGTCTTC
>JAJYZM010000117.1 GCA_021799935.1 bacterium
TTTTCTGCTTCTTTAGAAGCATACTTAAAGAACCAGGATTCTGTTCCAGAAAATATTCTTGTTTATTTTACCAATCTACTTTCAAAAAATCTTCTTATACTTCCAACACATAGACTGATTTATTCTAACATTCCATGGAATAAAATTATTCAGGCTATTACCCCATATTTTTCTATAGAAAGGTTTATAAATTTTTCTTCACTTACAGAGGCTCTTTCCAAAGCAGGAGATAATTCTTTTGGAGTATATGGAACAGGAAGATTTTATTTATGGAAACTTATAAACCGGAAAAATATAGAAAAATTTTTACCATATAGCAATATAGAAGAATGGAGTAAAATAGATGTAGTAATACTTCACTATTTTATTTTAAAAGAAATTTTCAAATTATCTCCAGAAGAAAAAATTTTTTATGAGAGAGATGAAAAACTAATTTTTGAAAAAGCCAAAAAAGACCCTAAAAATTTTGTGTTTTTTCTTAATCCAACAGATATAAATGATCTAAAAATAATTTCACAAAAAGGAGGAATTCTTCCTGCAAAAACGACATATTTTTATCCTAAAATTCCTTCTGGTTTGATTTTCTATAAAGCCACTTAAAATGGAATACGATGTTATAGTCGCTGGTGGCGGACATGCTGGTATTGAAGCATGTCTTTCATCCAGTAGAATGGGAATGAAAACCCTTCTTATTACAGGAAATCTTGATACAATCTGCTATATGAGCTGTAATCCATCAATAGGAGGAACCGGAAAAGGCCAGTTAGTAAAAGAAATTGATGCCCTTGGAGGACAGATGGGCATTGCAATAGACACCACCGGAATACATTTCAAAATGCTTAATACCGGCAAAGGTAAGGCTGTATGGAGTCCACGGGCTCAAGCAGATAAAAAACTTTATTCAAGATATATGAAATCTGTTGTAGAATCACAATCCAATTTAGATATTCTGCAGGGATGGGTTGAAAAAATTATTGTAGAAAACAATAAAATAAAAAGAATAAAAACAGACCTTGATATTGAATTGAAAACAAAATCTTTAATACTCTGTCCGGGTACATTTCTCAATGGAATTATTCATATAGGGGGGAAAAAATTTCCGGCAGGAAGACTTGGAGAATTTCCATCTATCAAACTTGCAGAAGAAATAAAAAGATTAGGAGTACAAACTGGCAGGTTAAAAACAGGAACCCCTCCAAGAATTAATAAAAATAGTATAGATTTTTCCAGAATTCAAATACAAAAATCAGATGAAAAACCCACTCCATTTTCTTTTAAAACAGAAAAAATTCAACGGCCTATTATTGACTGTTATATTACATGGACAAATAAAGAAACACATAGAATTATTCAAGATAATCTTTTTAGAGCCCCATTATATACAGGACAAATAAAAAGTGTAGGGCCCAGATACTGTCCTTCTATAGAAGTAAAAATCACAAGATTTGCCGATAAGGATTCCCATCAGATTTTTCTTGAACCTGAAGGTCCGGATACAGACGAAGTATATGTAAATGGATTTGCTACAAGCATACCTGTGGATGTACAAGAAAAAGCAATACGAACAATCCAGGGACTTGAAAAGGTAAAAATTATGAAATATGGATATGCTATTGAATATGATTTTATTTATCCATGGCAGATAAAACCTTCTCTGGAATATAAACAAATAGAAGGACTTTTTTTTGCCGGACAAATAAATGGAACAAGTGGATATGAAGAAGCAGCCAGTCAGGGACTTATTGCCGGAATAAATGCATCTTTAAAAATAAAAGAACAACAACCCTTTATTCTTTCAAGGTCTCAAGCGTATATTGGAGTCCTTATTGACGATCTTATTACAAAAGAATTAACTGAACCTTATAGAATTTTTACCAGCAGGGTTGAATATAGACTTATTTTAAGACAGGATAATGCTGCTTTTAGATTAATGGAATTTGGAAGAAAATTTGGACTTATTGATGAAAAAATATATATAAAAATGGAACAACAAAAACAAGCCATAAAAGAAATCAGTCAACAGATTAAAAATAAATATTTACCTGTTGAAGAAAAAATATCTTATGCTGACTATTTAAAAAGACCGGACAAAAAATTTATAGATATAGAGAAATTACAACCCGACTATTCTTCTTTACCTGAAAGAGTAAAAGAAGAAATTGAAATAGAAATCAAATATGAAGGTTATATAAAAAGAGAATTGTCAATGATTGAAAAATCCAAAACTGTAGAAGATATTAAACTACCAGATAATTTTAATTATTCACAAATAAAAACTCTTTCCACTGAGGCAAAAGAAAAACTACAGAAATATCAACCTGTTTCTGTATCTCAGGCAAAAAAAATAGAAGGAATTTCTCCTTCTGATATTACAGCACTTTTGATTTATCTTAAAGTTTTATAAATTGTATAAATTGTAGTTTAAATTTGACAAAGACAATATTATTTGTTTAAATATAAAAAGTAAATATTTGACATATTTTAAATTTGTGTTTTAATTATTAAAAATAAAATTCTTTTTTTTATTGAAAGGGGGTGAATTATGGCTGACCAAAAGAAAAGCAATCCAGCAGCAATAGTGATTTTGATTATTATTATCTTGGTGGCGCTCTTCTTCATTATTAAGCAAGCTATGCCGAAGAGACCAGCAGTACCAGCAGGAGCACCAGGAATACCTCCAGCAGGAGTTGGCGTTCCAACAGGAGTAGTACCTCCGGGTATGCCTCCTATGCCTCCGGGAGTAAAACCTCCGGTACCACCAAAGAATTTAAAAACAGTAAAGAAATAAAATATATCTATTGATAAATAATTCAATAGATATTGAGATATTGATGTTAATGAAAAAGTAAAAACAACTAAAGATATTTTGTTCTTTGAAAATTTTGAAGATTACTAAGAACTATCAACTTAAAAAAACAATTTTTTGAGGGTTTGATCTTAGCTCAGGATTAACGCTGGCGGTGTGCCTAACACATGCAAGTCGAGCGACGCACTCGGAGAATTTTGCTTTACCGTAAAATTTTCTGGGGGAAAGCGGCGAATGGGTGAATAACACTTGGGTAATCTACCTTTTGAACTGGCATAATTCGTCGAAAGACGAACTAATTCCAGATAATATCAGAAAAATAATTTTTTTCTGATTAAATATATATTCTTAAAAAATATATCGTCAAAAGATGAGCCTGAGTCCTATTAGCTAGTTGGTAAGGTAATGGCTTACCAAGGCAATGATGGGTAGCTGGTCTGAGAGGACGGACAGCCACATGGGGATTGAGACACAGCCCCAACTCCTACGGGAGGCAGCAGTGAGGAATTTTGGACAATGCCCGAAAGGGTGATCCAGCGACACCGCGTGGGTGATGAAAGCTTTCGAGTTTTAAAACCCTGTCAAGTGGGAAGAAAGTCTGATTTTATCAGATTTGACGGTACCACTGAAGGAAGCTCCGGCTAATCCCGTGCCAGCAGCCGCGGTAATACGGGAGGAGCAAGCGTTATCCGGATTCACTGGGTGTAAAGGGTTCGTAAGTTATTAAGTAAGTCAAATCTTAAATATTTCAGCTTAACTGAAAGATCGGTTTGAAACTACTTAATTAGAGTTCGAAGGAGGAAAGTGGAACTGCCGGTGTAGCGGTGAAATGCGTAGATATCGGCAGGAACACCAATTGCAAAGGCAACTTTCTATTTCGATACTGACACTGAGGAACGAAAGCATGGGGAGCAATCGGGATTAGATACCCCGGTAGTCCATGCTGTAAACGATGGGTGCTAGGTGTTGGTCCGATTTTCGGATCAGTGCCGAAGCTAACGCGTTAAGCACCTCACCTGGGAACTACGACCGCAAGGTTGAAACCCAAAAGAATTGACGGGGGCCCGCACAACCAGTGGAGCATGTGGTTCAATTCGATGGTACACGAAGAACCTTACCTGGGCTTGACATGTTGGTAGTACTGACCCGAAAGGGAAGGGAATCTGATTTTATATCAAATAGCCAATACAGGTGGTGCATGGCTGTCGTCAGCTCGTGTCGTGAGATGTTGGGTTAAGTCCCGTAACGAGCGCAACCCTTACCTGCAGTTACTCGTGAAAACAGCACTCTGCAGGGACTGCCGTGGTTAACACGGAGGAAGGTGGGGATGATGTCAAGTCATCACGCCCCTTATGTCCAGGGCTACACACGTGCTACAATGGTTGGTACAAAGGGAAGCTAAACCGCAAGGTGACGCAAATCTCAAAAAACCAACCTCAGTTCGGATTGCAGGCTGCAATTCGCCTGCATGAAGTTGGAATTGGTAGTAATCGCGGATCAGCGATGCCGCGGTGAATACGTTCTCGGGCCTTGTACACACCGCCCGTCACGCCAGCTGAATCGAAAGTACCTGAAGTCTCCAAATTTTGGGGCCTAAGGTAAATTCGGTAAGGAGGGCGAAGTCGTAACAAGGCAGCCGTACCGGAAGGTGCGGCTGGATCACCTCCTTTCTAAAGAGAAATGAAAAATATTACAACTTAGTAATCTTTCAATAAAAGGGTAAGGTTTTAACCTTACCCTTTTTTATTTTACAAACTCAAAAAAAAATATAAAATATATATTTTAGGGCGCATAGCTCAAGGGTAGAGCACTGTGCTGATAACGCAGGGGTTCGTGGTTCGAATCCACGTGCGCCCACTTCTCTGGAGAGAACCACGAACCATTATGTGGTTCGCCACGACGATTGGTTTGTCCATATAGGCAGTTGCTTTCCAAAAATGAGGAGTATATGCGACAAGAGTGCATCTT
>JAJYZM010000118.1 GCA_021799935.1 bacterium
AGTGCAGGGATATAGATTCTCTCGCCGCAATATCTTTTAAACTTATAGGGACGGAGTTATCGTCCGAATTATATGATAAATCTATTAACGCCCTTACGGCGTATTGTCCTTTAGAAGAAAGTTTCATATTTTAATTGAGTTTTATAATTTATTTCTTATTTTGACTGGATTCGATTTCCCTAATTCTATTCTCAAGTTCCGATATTTTCGATTTTAAAAGGGAAATTTCATAAAAAGCCGGGTCGAATAGCCTGTTATGCTCAAGATCTATATTGTCGTGAACCTCGGACTCGTCCCTTTTTGCGGATTTTGCGGGTATTCCGACTACGGTTGAATGTGCAGGAACGGCATTTACCACTACGGAATTTGCACCTATTTTAGAATCGTGTTCTATCGTCAAAGGCCCGAGTATTTTTGCTCCGGTTCCTATTATAACCCTGTCTCCTATAGTAGGATGCCTTTTTTCTTTTTTCCAGCTTGTTCCGCCAAGGGTAACTCCGTGATAAATAGTAACGTCGTCGCCTATTTCGGCGGTTTCGCCTATCACGACCCCCATGCCGTGGTCTATAAAAAACCTTCTTCCGATTTTTGCTCCGGGATGAATTTCAATCCCGGTCAAAAACCTGCCGGCCTGCGAAACGAGCCTCGCAAAGAGCTTGCACTTATGTTCCCATAGAAAACGGGAAATCTTATGTATATAAACGGCGTGCAGGCCCGGGTAGCATGTAATAACTTCCAGAGCGTTTCTTGCCGCAGGGTCTCTTTCGTAAACCGAATTTATATCTTCCTTTAAAGTCTTAAACATCCAAAATAATATTTTAACACGGTGAAAAATAATTATATATGTTATTAATAATATAACAGAAATACAAATAATTTAAAAGCCCGGTCCCCATTTCGTATAACTTTTGAAATCTCAGTTTGCAAACAATATATAAATACGGCATGAACGGCTGTCTCCGCGATGAGGCGTTTGCGGCAGATAATTTTTTAAATTTTTAATATTTAGTTTATAATTTATTTAAAAAACATGTATATAATAAAATAATACAAGTCAGGATAAAATATTCCGGATGAGTTTATTAAAATTAAAATTATTAAGGAGACAATCATGAAAGCGTTTATTAAGGGACTTAGGCCTCACCAAAAGCACGTCATGCTTTTTGTATTTTTAGCATTAATATTATCTTTTCTGGCGTTTAGCCGTACATCTTACGGCTTTAACGGAATGCGCAAACAAATGCATAATTGCATGCATATGAAATCGGGGAAATTTTTTAGGCTGGCTAAAGAATTGCATCTTTCTAAATTTCAGATGAGAAAACTGCGGAAATTAAACCGTATAAATTTTAAAAAGATGATGAAAGGAAGAAAAATGATGAAATCTCCGATGATTGAGGCTATAAAAAACGGTTCTTTTAATAAAGCCGTTTTTGAATCCACCGCCTTAGGAAACATGAAATTAATGCTTAAAATGAGAGCGTCAAGAATGGAAAATTTTTATAATATATTGACGCCTAAACAAAGAAAAGAGTTTCTTATAATCTTAAATATCAAAAAAGGCGACTGGAGATGGAATAACGGCAGATAGAAACAAGGCAGTTTTCTATACTATTATAACAGTCTGCACTGAGGATTTTAAAACTGTTTGCAGTTAGGATTAAGACGCCGCGGGGTGACTACGCGGCGTCTTTTATAAGAAGACATTTTTAAATTAAATAATTTTTATGCTCATGATAAAAATAATAATGATAGAAGACGATGAAGAAATAGCCTCCCTGCTTAAAGAATATCTTCTTAAATTCAATATGGAAATTGTTAATTTTAAGGATGCGGCAACCGGGATAGAAGCGCTTAAAAAATACTATTTCGATATTTTAATCTTAGACCTTACTCTGCCTGATATGGACGGATTGGAAGTCTGCAAAATTGTTTCGACGGCATCCGATATGCCGATAATAATATCTTCGGCAAGAAATGACGACACCGATATAGTTTCAGGGCTTGAACTCGGCGCCGACGATTATGTGGCAAAGCCTTATAATCCGCGGGAGCTTGTAGCAAGGATAAGGTCCGTTATTAGAAGGAACGATAAAAAATCGGCGGAAATTATCGCTAAAGTTTTTGATGTCGATGAATCGGCTATGACCGTAAAAAAAGAAGGGGTTGTTTTAGACCTGACATCTGCCGAATACGAGCTGTTTACTATGCTGTTTAAAAATAAGGGAAGGGTTGTATCGAGAGATTATATCCTTGAAAATTCAAAAACGATGAATCTGGAAAGCATAGACAGAAGCGTCGATGTAATAATCGGAAGGCTAAGAAAAAAAATTTCCGACGACCCCAAAAATCCAAAATATATAAAATCTATCAGAGGCTTCGGATATAAATTCGATGAATAGGCATTCGGTTTTATTTAAAATAAATATCGTTTTTATTATAATCTTTACGATACTGCTGTCATTTTTTATTTTAGTGCGCAGGGCAATCAACCGCACGGAAATGTTTCATTTTATAAGGCAGACGGTGTTTCTGGCAAAGACGGGCGCAATACGGGAAAATAAATCAAACAGCATCATTCCGGTAAAAAGCCGGAAAACCGAGGATGTAATTTTAAAAACAGGCACGGTAGTCTTTAAGAAAAGAATGCCGAAGCTAAGATACTATATAGAATTATTGAAGTTTAACGGAGGCGAATACTTATATTTGCAGTCAAAAAGCGGAAATATTTTAGTGAAAAGAAACGAAAGCGCCAATCCGCAGAGAATTTTGCTTTTTGTCTGGGCAGGGCTAAATCTTATACTTGTTTTCTTATATATCGGCATATACCGGTCGATACTGCCGCTGAGTAAGTTCAGGGAAAAAATGGAAGAATTTAAAAAGGGGAATATGAATATCGATTTAGAGGAATATGTAAAAAGGAAAGACGAAATTGGATATATAGCAAGAGAACTTAAAGATGCCGTTAATAATATTAAAAGAAATTTAAACGCCAGAGTATGGTTTATAAGAAATATCGCCCATGAACTTAAAACTCCTATAACCAAAGGAAAGATAGCGCTTGAGCTTTTAGAAAACGAAAAAGCCGATAAGAAAAAAATATTTTCGAACATATTCGCAAGACTTGAATTGCTCATAAATGAACTTTTTGCTGCGGAAAAAATAGCAATTGCCGGCGTAAAACTTAATATGTCCCCGTGCAGTTTAGACGATATAATAGGCAAAGCCGAGACGCTTCTTTTTACCGATAATTTAGATTCTAAAGTCGGTTTGACCGCCGACAGAGATTACATAATCAGAGGCGATTCCGAAATGCTTGTTATAGCGGTTAAGAACCTGCTCGACAACGGAATTAAATTCAGCGGCGATAAAAGCGTGGCCGTTAAAATAGAAAAAGGCATATTGACTTTTGCTAATAGCGGAAATAAGCCGTCAATATCCGAGGATCTTATTTTTGAACCGTTTTTAAAAGACCAATCCGTAAAAAATAAAGACGGTTTCGGTCTCGGCTTATATATAACAAAACAAATACTTGAGAAGCACGGTCTCGGTATAATATACTGTTATAAAGAAGGTAAAAATATATTTTCTATAGACATAAACTCTTTACTGATATAAAAGTTTATATTTATTAATTTTATTTAGAGGTAAAAAAGATGAAAAAATTTGTTGATATTTTACTTAAGAGCCTTATGTTTATTCTATTTGCATCATCGATTATTATTGCGTTATGTTATAGCGGCAAATCCTACGCCGCTAACAATTCGACTACCGTATTTGTGTATCCTAAAGGAAATGTATCCGCCAATATTATAAACATATTAAAGGTAAACGGATACATAATAGTAACGTCTCCGCAAAATGCAAATTACGTCATAAATTACGGACAGATTAATAAGCCGGGCAAGGAAACGACTTTACTTGTAGTTCCGAACTGAAATATATCGAGCAATATTTTAAGCGTATTGCAATCAAACGGCTACAACGTTGTTGTAATACCTTCCCAGAATGCGGCTGAATATCCCGCCGCTACATCTCCTCAGCCGGTTGTCGTTCCCGAACCTTATCCTTATCAGGTTCCGTATCCGTATCGTATCCGTATTACGCCTACCCTTATCCTGATTATTTGGTTCCCGGCATTTTAGGCAGAGTTATTATAGGAGGCTTTTTATACCGTGGCTGGGGAGGTTTCAGAGGGAGAGACGGTTTCGCATTTCACGGCAGACGATAAAATGACGATGAAATACAAAATTACCTGAAACATTTACTTGCAGTCGATTAATCAATAATATAATATTCTTTTCAAAGGGCTTAAAAATTTGTGAAATTTGCGCAGAGCTTTTCCGGCTATTAGTGGAAGATTGCTTATTTTAAGAGCTTTGTTTATCAATATCTCGACGTCGGCAGGATAACCGTTATAGCGGCTATATTTATTAATTTGCCGTGTTTCAGGCAGGGCGCAGTATTCATTATAATTTGACAGAGCTAAACCATAATTATTATCGAGGCGGACATTGAACCGCCTAAATTTTTCAATAAACGGTTGCGTTTCTATTCGGCATAAGTAAGGCGCAACCTGATATTCAACAGAAGGAGGAATCGGCCAGCTTATAATATGATTTCTGCCGATTTGCTTCAGTTTGTCGGTTATTTCCATTGTTGATGCCGTCTTGTTGTAATATTCTAAAGCGACAGACTTTATTAGCGGCAAGGTTTTATTTATTAAATTAGCACGTTTAACCGGTCTT
>JAJYZM010000119.1 GCA_021799935.1 bacterium
TGAAAACGGTTTATCCTTATATGGCTCTTGCTTCTGCGCTCATCGTTTTTTCGCCGGTAATATACTGGAATTTTACGCATAATTTCATTTCGTTTAAGTTTCAGCTTTCGCACGGTTTTTCGCATCCGAAGCCTGGTTTTGCGCTTTTAGCCGCGGGCTGGTTCGGGCAGGTTTTGGTTATTACGCCGTTAATATATATTTTTTTAATCGGAGCGTTCGTATATTTATTAAAAAAAGTTCCTCTTCTAAGGAGTGGGGGTGTCGGCCAAAGGCCGACGGGGTGGTTGCCTGACGGATGGTTTGACTATAGCGAACCTCTCCTATTTTCTATCTGCCTTTCTCTCCCCATTCTTTTATTTTTCGTCGTAAACGGCTATTCCCACAGAATTTTAGTTCACTGGCCGGATATAGGCTATCTTGCTGCACTTCCGATTATGGGCTATGCCGCCGACCTTCTAACGCGTAAATCTTCTTCTCGTATTTTGAAATATTGCATATATTTCGCCCTATTTTCCGGTTTCCTTTTATCTTATATCCTTTATAATCAGATTTATTATAATTCCATACCGGTAGGCAAAATAATACGCTATATAGACAAGGAAAAACGTCTTAAAAATTGCTGGGTATTTTCCGCCATACCGCACATTCCCGGCAAACCTTCGACCGCCGATATAACGAACGACCTTTTCGGCTGGCGGCATAGCGCAAAATATATAGGTATCGTTTATAAAGGCTATAAGGCGGCTTACCATCCGTTCTTTATACTTACGCACCATTATGCTATAGCCGACGAGCTCGTCTATTACGGCGGCTTTAAACCAGCGGTTAATATTTATAATATATCCGGTTTTCTCAACCAGTACGACCTATGGCAGAACATCGATAAGATAAAAGGAGAAAACGCCCTGTTTATTATGGATAACAAATATATGCTGAATCCTGTTAAAAAATATTTGCCTTATTTTAAGTCTATTAACAAAATAGGCAGGCTTGACATATACGTAAAATTCAGGCTAGTCAGAACCTATTATCTGTATCTTATGAAGGACTTCGACGCAAAAAAAGCTATTAAAAGGCTTAACGCCGAAAGCAGAATGTATTAAAATTATTAAATATGTTAACGCAATTTTAAAACTTCCGCTTTCCGGTATTGACAATTAATTTTCGTAAATATATAATTATCTGTCGTAAACAAGTATTAATGAAATACGAATATTGGAGATTTAATGGACCTAAAACAATTTATCCGTGAAATTCCCGATTTTCCTAAAAAAGGGATTAACTTCAAAGACATTACTCCTCTGCTTGCCGATGCAAAAGCATTCGCGTATGTTGTGGATTCGCTGACCGATTCATATATACCCAAAAAAATAAATTATGTCGTCTGCATAGAAGCCAGAGGATTCGTCGTGGGCGCGCCGCTTGCCTACAGGCTCGGCGCAGGCGTTATAATGGTTAGGAAACCCGGCAAACTTCCATACGAGTGTTCGTCTTTGAGCTACGACCTTGAATACGGAAGCGCTACACTCGAAATACACAAGGACGCGCTTAAGGCGGGCGACAGGGTAATTATCGCCGATGATGTTCTTGCGACAGGCGGAACGGCCCTCGCGACTATAGGACTGGTCGAGAGTTTTAGAGCGGAAGTCGTCGATACGGCCTTTATTGCGGAACTTTCGTTCTTGAAAGGCTCGGAGAAACTCAAACCTCATACGGTAAACGCTTTGATGAAATTCGATTATTAAGATTGGTCGTCATTGCGAGCGAAGCGAAGCAATCTATATAATAATTTTTAAATTCAATATATTCTTTTAAGGGGGTTTTATGAAAAAAGGTATAACCGCAGTATTTATTATTCTAGTCATAGTTCTCGGCTACGTCGCTGTTCACGCTCTTACCGCTCCTGTAAAATTATCCGCCGCACAGCTCGGCAATCAGCTTATTCATTCCAACAAAAAAGGCATAGACTGTTTTGCCTGCCATACTATCGGCAAAAAAGGCGGAAGCGTTGGCCCTGACCTTTCCAAGGAAGGACTTGCAAAACATTCTATCAAGTGGCTCGAAGTTCAGATTGCTACGCCGGCTAAGAATTTTAAACCCGGTTCCACTTTAAAAATAGACGGAAAGTCCTATATGGCTATTATGCCGGACCATAAGATGCTTTCCAAGAAGGAGCTTTATGAACTTGCGTCTTATCTGGAATCGTTAAAATAAAAAAGTAAAAAAAACTAAAAAAGGTCTTGACATATAAAATATAGGTATTATAATTAAATCAAGGCTAAAGTATTAATCTGGTCGGACTATATATATGATATAAGTATGATTATCCGTTTGCAAAAAGGTATTGACAAAAGGCAGTTTAAGATATATAAAATACAATAATATAAAATCTTTTAAGGAGGTGCAGAGCAGAAAGACTTTAGAAATATTAAAAATTTGCAGCAAGCAGTATGATTTTTAAAAAACCAAAGGTTCTCATTTAATTTAATTTTTAACTTTAACTTTAAGAGAGAGGAAAGTTATGAAAAAGAAATTAGTAGTAACTATGGTTGCCTTGTTTGTTTTGGCGCTTTCGTTCGCGATGGCTCCCAAAAAAGCAAATGCAATCCCGTCATTCGCACAAAAGTATCATTTTTCATGCGCAGTTTGCCACACGGTTTTCCCAAACCTTAACCCGTTCGGAAGAGCATTCTGGAGAAACGGCTTCAGACTTCCCGGCACTCAAGGAACACCTGCCGACGCAACACAGATTACAGAAGGACTTAGTCTTCCGAATCCATGGCCGATACCGGTAATGGTCGAACCGATTATTTCTTATCAGCATTATACGAATGAAAATGTAAGCAATGCAACCGATGCATTCGGCGCAGGCGTCGATATAGTCGATGCGGGTGCTTTTAAGTTATACACGCCTCTTGCAGATTCGTTATCTTTCTATGTTCATTATGGATTTGGCGCAGGAAAGGGTCCGATTAACGGCAAACAGATATTTGCATCTATCAACGGCTTAGGCAGCGGATTAGGAGTAGCTCCTCATCTGTTCAATTTAAAAATAGGACAGGTAACAACAGCAAGCCCTTATTTCTACAGGCAGAATCCTTTAGGTTATTTATCCTATAACGGTATTGCCGGTGGCGGTCAAGGTTTAAATGTCGGTAACGACGGTGAAGCAGGTGCTTTAATCCATTCAAGAAATGCAGGTTTTGCCCTTTACGGAACACCTGGATACCATTTGTGGTATAAAGTAACGGTTACGAATGATGCAGGAGCATCTAATGGAACCGCTCTTGCTGCCACAGGCAGTAATGCAATGCAGTATTCCTATCAGTTAAAGGAATATGCCCCAATTCCTATGGGACAGCTTGAATTAGGCTATTACGGTTCAACGATTGCAGAACCAATTACTGTCAATGGTTATTCTTGGACTAATCGCGTTATGGTTAACGGCGTCGATGTTGACCTTGCAAACGATATTTACGAGTTAGGCATAACATATCTCGTTCAGAGCGACTCAAATCCTTATGCTCCAAGCAATGAGTCATTGGCAGGAACAGGCGTTACCGATACTTCTAACGGATACAGCACATTCGAAGCTTACGGAAGATATTTATTGCCGCAGGTTGGAAACGGCTTAATGCTGACCGCTGACTATGCAATGTATAGCTGGACGCATAAAAATTCACAGGAAGCGTTTAATAATGCTTATGCAACGCCAACTACTTGTTCAAATGCAAATCTTTATCAATCGCAGGCTTATACTACTAATGGCTGTCTAACAGATGGAGTAAAAGATTCCGTTACATTGCTGGCCGAGTACAATTTAGCTTACAACGCTCACTTGTATTTAGAATACGTATTTACCAATAACGACCAGGCAAATACAGTTGGCACAGGTCTTGACTTTGCGTTCTAATCCTGCTTAGGCAGTGTTGTGATTACAAACGCAATAAAATTAAAGCGGAAGTGGCTTTTCAGCCCTTCCGCTTTTTCTTTATGAAAAATCACATAAGTAAAGGTGTCATATTTATTTGATGAAAATACTCGTCGCAATACCCACTTATAATGAAAAAGACAATATAGGGCGGATGATAAATTCCGTTTTAAGCCTTAACGAGTCCGATTCCGCCATAAAATCGAACCATTCAATAAGCCTTTTAATAATAGACGACAATTCGCCTGACGGCACCCGCCGGATAGTTAAGGAATTTATGGAAAAACAGAAAAACGGAGGTGGTGAAAGCGGCCGCCTTTTTCTGATAGAAAGAGAAAAGAAAATGGGGCTTGGGACTGCTTATACCGCCGCGTTTAATTTTGCCGTCGAAAAGGGCTACGATTACGTGCTGACCATGGACTGCGATTTTTCCCATAATCCAGAGGAGATTTCCGGCTTCGTCAGCCTTATGGAAACCGAAAAATGCGGAATGATAGCCGGCTCGCGCTATTCGGGAGGAATACGCATAATAAACTGGAGCATGAAACGGCTTTTGATTTCTTACTTCGCAAATATATACGCAAAATTAGTTACGGGCGTTAAAATAAGCGATTTAACCGGCGGCTTCAATATGTACGACGTAAACTGCCTTAAAAAAATAAATCTAGGAGGAATAAGTTCTAGAGGCTATGCCTTCCAGATAGAGATGAAATACAGGATGGTAAAGGAAGCCGGATGCAGTTTTAAAGAATATCCCATAATATTTTACGAAAGAACGATGGGGAAATCCAAGA
>JAJYZM010000120.1 GCA_021799935.1 bacterium
TTACTTATGCAAATATTTTGATTAATCGGGAATATACTGCCATAAAAACTTTCCTTTCATTTTCCAGATAAATAAATAATGAAGCATATATTTAACCCAGTGTCCCGCAAGACCTATATCTCCGAAGGTATAATTTAAATTTCTGCCGAATTTATATTTATCGTAATTTGGAATTACCGGATACATAGTCAATAAAGCGGCGGATCCGCCGATCATCGATTTGCCCATAGAAGTTATGCATATTGCGCCGAATTCTGCCATCGATGCGCTAAATGTCGGTTCTTCCGCTCCGTTTTTTACCATATCGATGATAGAAAGAGCGACCGTATGGCCTATGATTCCAGACGCCATACCCGTTCTGGGAGGACTAGGAGCTATAAGAGCGCCGTCCGGCGCTTTAAAAGCCTTGCTTATAGGATGAGGCGGGGCAAAAGCTATTCCTGCCGCAAATATATTTTTATATAAAGAATTATTGTATTTTTTTGGCCAATCCGAATTTTTCCATTCCTCAAAAGGTTTTGCACCGGAGTTATAATCGGCATCTACTTTCATAAAACCACTCGGTACGCATAGCCGGCTTTTAATATCGCTGCCGTCCTTATCTATATAAGATATAGGAACGCCTGCAAAAGGAGGAATCAGCATGGCAAAATCAAAATCGAGCGACCCTTCTTTTCCTTCGATGTTAACGTAATCTAAAGAACCTTCTTTTACTTTTCTTACGTGCGCCCTGTCCACCCATTTAATGCCCTTTTCCCTAAAAGTAGACTCGGCAAAAAGTTTGCCTGATATAAAGTTTCCGTTCCTTCTTACTACAACTCCTCCGACTCCGAAATCGCCGAGCGTAGGTTCATTTGATATCCAAGTTATATCCGCCATATTGCGAAGTCCCCGCTTGGCAATTTCAAATTCTAAATTATGTATATATTCAAAAGCGGCCCCTTGGCAGGTGGCGGTTCCATGTCCCGTACCGACGACAAACTTCTGTCTTTTGCCCTGTTTCATCTTTTCTACCGCTTTCAAAAAATTATCCCTTGTTTTAACGGCATGCGGCAAACTGCAGACCGAATCCGAATAACCTTCATCGGGTCCAAGTCCCGGCGTAGCCGCAAAATTAAGCTTAGGACCCGTAGCGTTTATTAAATAATCATATTTTACCTGTTCGGTTTTGCCGTCGGAATATTTTACTACTACATACTGATCTACGCTGTCAGGATGAATCTCTTCCGCGGCTCCGTTTTTAAATTCTATCCCGAATTTTTTATATACCGGCGTAAGATCGAACTGAGTTTTTTCCGGCTTCATAGAACCCACGCCTACCCATATCCATGAAGGAATATAAGAAAAATTCTTCCTCGGCGAAACCACTATAACTTCATGTTTACGCCCCAGCGCTTTTTTTAAATTTAATGCCGCAGTGTTGCCGGCAAATCCAGAACCTAAAACTACTATGCGAGCCATCTAAATTTATCCCCCCGTTTCTTCTTTTTTTATTTATTTAAACTAATTGTCTTTTATTTTATAATTATTTTAATATAATAACCATCCCGCTTAAAATAAAAAAAATAGATTAAAAAAATATTAGATTATTTCATATATATGTTTTATAATATCTATAATAACAAAAATATAGAAATATTTCTATATAATTATAAATATATATTTGTATTATCATATATTCACATATAACATACTTTTATTATTGTATTGCGAGTTGCCGGTTTATTTAATAAAATCAAAATAATTGATTAATATATATTAACGCTATGGAAACCCTTGATAAAATAAAGCTTATTTATTCTTTCGACGCCGGCGACGCGTCAAATTTAACGCAAATAAAAGATCTGATGAATTCAAATGCAAACGAATTTATTTCCGGCGTTTATTCGTTTATATCCAACTTCGACGATTTCAGCAAATTTCTTCCTAACGACGAAATAAGAACAAGACACAGAGAAAAGTTAAAAATCTGGTTTCTTAGTCTTTTTTCCGGAAAATACGATAACGAATATCTGAGACAGTTAAAAAGAATAGGAGAGGTTCATTCGGAGATAAAACTGCCTTCGCATTACGTAAGCGCAACAATGAACTATATAAGAAATTTTATTCATAAAATTATTTTAAAAAATATCCCTGCTTCCGATAAAAGAGACGAAATAATCGAATCGGTTAATAAAATAATAGATATTAATCTAGATATAATTATAAGTTCCTACATTAACGAAGGAAAATTTTACATTGCGGCTACAAAATTTGAAACTAAAATAATAAAATTCAGTTCAAAATTTTCTTATATGCTCGATCTTGCGCTTGTAATATCTCTAATAATTGCGACCATTATGGTTTTTCTGATGTTCTTATTTGAAATTTACAAATTCGCCTTCGGCGGCGGAGCTTTTGAATCCACCGTAGTCGATATTCTCGGCGCTATGTTAATCGTTTGGGCGATAAGAGAACTGCTCGAAGAAGAAGTTAAAAAGCTGAAAGGCCATAAATTCGCGCTAAGCGCTTTTATAGGTCTTGCGATGGCGGCGCTTTTAAGGAAAATATTAATCTTTTCTCTGGCTTCCGGAAAATCCAAGGAGGTCGCAATATTAGGATTCCTAGTACTTGTGCTTGGAATAGTTTACTGGCTGATGAATAAAAGCATGAAATCGTGAATGCGCAAAGCGTAAAAACATAAAGTGAAAATACTATGCAAAATTATACAGCGATTATACCGCGAATTACACGGGCAAAATAATATAAATATATTATACCTAAAAAAACAACGCTGAAAAATTATATTGCCTGCATTGCCTATTAATGATAAAATAAATAAAATACGTAATTAATTTTTCAAAAAAAACGGGATGTGGCGCAGCTGGTAGCGCACCTGCTTTGGGAGCAGGGGGTCGCACGTTCGAATCGTGTCATCCCGACCATTCATTAAGTCAAAAACAGACGGGTCTATGAAAATTATACGGTATATGCGGTTATTCCATGCTCTAATTTATCCTGAATTTTTTCTAAGTTAACGTTAATTTTTTTTAACTCGTCTAATATCTGCAATAATACTTCGGATTCTTTTGTTTCGCTGCCGTCCATATTAATATCTTACTCCTTTTTTTACAGTCAAATTATAATCCAAGGATTTTTGCTATATTGTCGAAGTCGCTTTCTTTCGCTTCTATAAAAGACGTATAGCCTTTATCTATTGATTTAAGCACATTTAAATCGGCAATATTCATCAAAATATTTTTTATTTTCGTTTCGCTTTCTTTATCTACGTCTGCGTTTATGCATATCGGAAATTGAGGTATGGGGTCGGAAGATGCTATGACTTTTACCGTACTTTTATTTTCTTCCGCGGCGGAATCCATTACGCATCCGGCATCGAATTCTCCTTCTGCGACAGCCTTTAAGACGACATCGTGTCCGCCGAGATAATCGTAAGAAGATAGGTCTTCCAATTTTATGCCTGCCGATTTAATCATGGCTTTCGGTACTAAAGTAGAGCCTGTGGACATTTGTGCGCCGAATGCGACTTTTTTGCCTTTTAAATCGTTTATAGTATTTATCGGTGAATTTTTTGCGGCTATTATTACGCTCTTATATGTAGGCGAACCGTTTTTTACCGCAAAAACTAAAGGTTTAACTCCGTATTTTTTGCCGGCGCTTAAATATGTCGAGGGGGTCATATAACCTAGCATTGCAACGCCCTTCCCTATATCTTCAACCGAATCTTCATAGCTTGAAGCTACCAGCGAACCAAGTTTTATCCCTAAAGAATCGCTTAAATATTTAATAAGCGGTTCAAATTTTCTTTTCATTACTAATGCCGCTTCTAACGGAACTATGCCGAATAAATATAATCTGATGCTATTTAATTCTTTTTGAAGTTCGTATGCCGAATTAGAAAGAGAAATACTTATCTCTTTTGATTTTTTTGCCGTTTTTACGGTTTCTCCGGAAACTTTTTGCACTATAAGTAAATTTTGCTCTACGTCTTCGACCGCTATTTGGAGCTGTTCCGCCGATGAAGATATTATATCTATATTACTTTTTTCTTCCTTTACCGCATTCATTATATTTCTAAATATTTCTTCTGCCGTTTTAGTTTTTACGGTTATAGCTTTTACTTCTTCGACGGAACTTTTTATTGCTTCCGAAGTTTTTGACGTTTCTGTCATAAGCCCTTCTATTATCTGTCTTGTATCGGAAGTAGACTTGCTGGTTCTCTCGGCAAGTTTTTTAACTTCATCGGCAACCACGGCAAAACCTCTTCCTTGCTCTCCGGCTCTTGCCGCCTCTATCGCTGCATTTAAAGACAACAGATTCGTCTGATCGGCTATATCGCTGATAAGAGAAATAACGTCGCCTATTTCTTTAGACCTTTCGTCTAAATTCTGCATGGTAGTTTGAAGATTTTCTATAGAATCGGAAACTTTTTTTATATCGGATATTATTTCTTCTATCATTAAGTTCCCTTCTCCGGCTTTTTTAAAAGAATCGCCGGAAGAATTTTGGGCAAACTTAGCACCTTTGGTCATTTCTTTATGCGACATGATAATTTCGTCTATTGCGCTTGAAATAGAAGAAATTTGACCGACTAGGGATTCGTTTTCTTTGTAAATCTTTTCCATTTCGGCGCTTTCTATTCTTGCGTCAACGACGACGTTATTTGTAGAATCTACAGATTTTATAAAAATATTATAAAGATTTTTAAAAAGTTC
>JAJYZM010000121.1:0-422 GCA_021799935.1 bacterium
GTAGGCCTCGAAATGATATCGTATCCTTTTTTTTTCGCTTTTTCGATAATCCTTTCGTCTATATCTTTGTCTTTTTGAAAAAATCCAAGCGAAAGTGCGGGAGGGGAAAAATAATAAATCCTTAAAGTGGGACGGCTTGAAAAATCGTCCGCAATTTTATATTTGCCTAATAAAAATAAATCGGCGGACATATTGAAAATGCCTGAACATCCGCCGGAATCCGAAACTATAAGATTAAAACTCATTCAACCGTTGTTTTTTAAGTATTCTTCATACGCGCTCTGCTCCATTAAATCGTTAATCTCGTCTTCGTTGGTGAGTTTAACTTTAAGCAGCCATCCGGAGTCGTAAGGCTCTTCGTTAACAAGTTCCGGTTCGTCTTTAAGCGAATCGTTGACGCTGACGACTTGCCCGCTTACCGG
>JAJYZM010000121.1:432-4713 GCA_021799935.1 bacterium
TACCGGCGCATAAAGTTCCGAAACCGATTTAGCAGATTCTATGGTTCCGAATGATTCGTTCTGTTCCAATTCATAACCTGCTTCCGGCAAATCGACGTATATAATGTCTCCGAGCTGGTCTTGGGCATAATCGGTAACACCGATAAGCGCGCTATCGCCGTTGGCTTTAACCCAGATATGTTCGGAATTGTATTTTAAGCCTTTTGGAAAATCCATATATCCTCCTTTATTCTTATTCTTCTTATTATTTATCTTTTAAATTATTATAATTTATATATTTATATATTTTAATAATATTCTTAAAATATTTGCAACATAAAATTTAATTTATTTTTATCTCTCTATAAATCTCTGTATATAACCTATATCGACGTTACCGGAAAGGTAATCGCTGTCGTTAAGTATCCTTTTTAGAAATGGAATATTCGTTTCTATTCCTTCTATCCTGAACTCGTTAAGGGCGTTTTTAGCCTTGTTTATAGCGCCCGTTCTGGTAGTATCGTGAACTATAAGTTTTGCGATTAAAGAGTCGTAAAACGGCTGAACGTTATATCCGCAATAAGCAAAATCATCGACTCTGACGTTAAAACCTCCGGGTTTATTATAAAAAGTTATCAAACCGGGCGAGGGTTTAAAATTAACAGGGTCTTCGGCGTTAATTCTGAGTTCTATGCTGTGGCCTTTAATTTTAACGTCTTCCTGCTTAATTTTAAGCCTGTCGCCGTTTGCAATCTTTATCTGTTCTTTGATAATATCGATGCCGGTTACAAACTCAGTTACCGGATGCTCTACCTGAACTCTGGTATTTACTTCCATAAAATAAAATTCGCCGCTTTCATCCAATAAAAACTCAAAAGTAGCAGCATTTATATAATCTATCTCTTTGACAACTTTTAATATTAATTCCCCTATTTTTTTTCTTGCTGAAGATTTAACGGAAAGAGAGGGCGCTTCTTCGATTATTTTCTGATGCCTTCTTTGAATGGAGCAGTCTCTTTCCCCTAGATAAACCGCATTGCCGTACCTGTCTGCAAGAACTTGAAATTCTATATGCCTGGGGTTTTCGCAATATTTTTCCAAATAAACGTCTTTATCGCCGAAAAACGACTGCGCTTCTTGTCTTGCCTGATGATATGCCTGGGATAAATGCGCCGGGGTTAAAACCATCTTTATGCCCCTTCCGCCGCCACCCATAGAAGCCTTAAGAATTAAAGGATAACCTATCTTCTCGGCCGCTTTTTTTATATCTTCTTCGTCGTCTCCTATATCGTCGCTGCCGGGCAAAACCGGAATACCTAGGCTCTTTACGAGTTTCCTCGCATTCCTCTTGTTCCCAAGAAGGCTCATATTGGCGGAAGTAGGACCTATAAACTTAATGCCGCAATTCTCGCAAATCTCGGCAAAATTAGAATTTTCCGATAAAAAACCATATCCGGGATGTATGGCTTCGCTGTCAGTTATTTCGGCCGCCGATATTATGGAAGATATATTTAGATAACTTTTCGACGAAGGCGGAGGCCCGATGCATATACTCTGGTCGGCATATCTTACATGAAGGCTGTCCCTGTCGGCCGTCGAATATACAGCAACCGTCTTTATACCCATCTCTTTGCAAGCCCTGATGATTCTGACCGCAATCTCGCCTCTATTGGCTATTAAAATCTTTCTGAACATATTAATATTGTATTATTTTTCTATTATTATTAAGGCGGAGGGTATTCAAGCCCGTCCTTTTTATATAACAGCTCACTATGTATCCGTTAAAGGGGTTCTACGAGAAACAGCGGCTGTCCAAACTCGACCAATTGACCGTTTTCGACAAGGATAGATACTATTTTGCACTTGATATCGACCTCGATTTCATTCATTATCTTCATCGCTTCGACGATGCAAACGGGACTTCCTTTCTCTACTATGGATTCAACCTCCACGAAAGGCGGCTTATCTGGAGAAGCCGACCTGTAAAACGAACCTACGAAAGGCGACACTATCTCCTTAAGGTGTTCGTTTTTAACGGCGGGCGTTATTTCCGTTTCTATAGACTTAGCCCTGTATGCGGCAAATTTTGCAAGTTCGGCTTGTTCGCCCCCCGAAATCTGAGCGGAATATTCTTTCTTATCGGAAATTACGCTTTTTAAGCCGCGTTTATAAATCTCATCAGAACTTAAGGTAATTTTAACTTCTTCATCACCCTTTTTATAATAAAACTCTTTAAGCTTATTGGATTTAATAAACTTTACCAGGTCTTTTATATCTTTAATATTCATAATGATTTCCTCATTTAGAACTGACTCTTTCTATATACGTTTTTGTTCTCGTATCTACTTTTATAATATCGCCTTCGTTCAAGAACAGCGGAACGCTTATTACAAGCCCGGTTTCAAGAGTGGCGGGCTTAGTAGCTCCAGAAACGGTATCGCCTCTAAGTCCCGGTTCAGTCTGGGCTATTTTTAAATCTATAAAATTGGGAACTTCGATATTTATAGGCTTGCCGTTATAATACAAAATTTTTACGTGAATATTTTCAAGCAGAAAGCCTGCGCTTTCTAAAGATGCCTCTTTGTCTATATGCACCTGGTCGTACGTTTCGTTGTCCATAAAAACAAAGCTGCTTCCTTCATCGTAAAGATACTGCATATTTTTTTCTTCTATATTAGGCGTTTCGACCTTTTCGCCAGCCCTTAAAGTTCTGTCTATTACCTTTCCGGAAATCAGGCTTTTCAATTTCGTCCTGACGAAAGCCCCGCCTTTTCCGGGCTTTACGTGTTGAAAATCTATAATTTCGTAAGGCTCTTTTTCCATTTCTATTCTAAGCCCTTTTTTAAAGTCGGTAGTGGAATACACTTAATTAAACCTCCGTTTCTCTGTTTTTCGTATTTTTATTTATCTTCTATTTCCAATGCCTATTAATTTAAAACAATGCGAAATAAAAATCAACTATTAATTTTATGCCGTTAATTTTATAAAAATTAAATTAAGTCTTCAATGCCGCATTTATTTTTTTTGATATTAGTAATAACCCTCGCTCCGTCTTTTTCGACATAGCACATATCTTCTATTCTAACGCCGAACTCGCCTTCAATATAAACTCCTGGCTCCACAGTAAATACCATGCCTTCTTTAACGGTATCGCCGTTTTTTCTGCTTATATACGGATATTCGTGTATATCCAATCCCACGCCGTGGCCTAAAGAATGTGTGAAGTATTTTCCGTAGCCTCTTTTTTCGATATAATCTCTTGCTATTCTATCTAAACAACTGAATTTAACACCGGGCTTTATTTTTGAAATAGCCTTCTGCTGTGCGGAATAAACAGTGTCGTAAACGTCTAAAAACCTGCCGTCCGGATTTCCTAGATGGACGGTAAAAGTTTCGTCGCTTTTGTAACCGTTTAGTTCGGCTCCGAAATCGCACAATAAAACGTTTTTCTTGTCTATTTTTTTATCCGAAGGTATGCCGTGCGGCAGGCTTGAATTTCTGCCGGAAAGCGCTATTGTTTCGAAAGATTCTTTAGAAAAGCGCTCCATTAAGTTTTTTTTATAAGTAAGCGCCAAGTCTTTTTCCGTGCAAACTCTTTCTTTTAAATTCGCCAAAGCGTCTAACATTGATTTTTCGGCTATGAAAACAGCCTCTAAAATATAATTCAGTTCTCTTTCATCTTTTATAGACCTTATTTTTGACAAAGCATTGCGGGCAGGAATCAGTTTAATTTTATTTTTAAATTCCTCTTTAAACGAGGCATACTCGTCACAGGTGATATAATCCGACTCAAACATTACGTTATCGGCAGGGGCATTTCCGTGCTTGACATCCGCAACGCCGGCACAGGCGTTTCTTTTTAGTATGTCGACGGCTATATCTTTATAAATTTCTTTTATTCCTACGATTTTTACGTGGGCAAAACATTCTTTAGACGCCCTTTCGGAATATCTGCCGTCAGCGTAAAGAATTATTTCGCCTTTGCGCGTAAAATAGGCATAGCCTTCGCCTGAAAAATCGGTTATATAAAATATATTGGAAGGTTTTTTTATCAGAATACCGCAGGCTTGTCTTTCAGCCAGCTGCGATATCATATCGGAAATATTAAACATAAAGGCAGTTGAATGTCCTTTTAAGCATTTTTTTCTCTGTAGGCGCATGCTTTTTGCAAAAAAGTTTCCAAAGCGGATATTTGAATTTCAACCGCTCTTTTCTTCCCGTCTTTTGCTTCTTTAATTAACGATTGCAGTCTCTTGACGTTATCCGCGGATTCTTCGTCTAACGGGTTTTCTTTCAGCAGGT
>JAJYZM010000122.1 GCA_021799935.1 bacterium
TTTGGAGGCGGTTTCGATGAAGGCGGGCCTTCCGCCCGACGCTTATAAAAACGGGGCGGATATATGCACGTTCTCCGCTATAATTTTTGGAGAAAATTAATGAAATATTATCCGGTTAATCTCAATATATCGGGAAGGAGAGTTCTTGTCGTAGGCGGCGGAACTGTCGCCTCCAGAAAAGTGGAAAGGCTTCTTGAAAGGGAGGCGGATGTAGTTTTAGTCGCTCCCGAAATATCAGGCGAAATAAAAGAATTTGTTAAAAAGTCTAAAATAGAATGGGTCGAAAGGGCATATAAAACAGGCGACGAAAAAGGTGCGTTTGCCGTTTTTTGCGCGGTTTCTCCGGGAAAAAAGAACGAAAAAATGGAGGGAAGCCTTTTTAAGCGGTGCGTTAAGAAAAATATTTTAATAAATATTGCGGACAAGCCCGAATTTTGCACATTCACTCTCCCCGCGCTTGTTTCGAGAGGGGAATTCGATATAGCCGTTTTTACAAGCGGACACAGCCCAAGGCTTGCCAGAAAAATAAGGGAAGACTTAGAAAAAGTTTACGGAGAAGAATACGATACATATGTTAAAATTCTCGGATTTATAAGAAAAGAGATTAAAATGAAAAAATACCCGCAAAGCAGGAATCAAAAACTATTCGACGAATTAATCAATTCCGACCTTTACGAACTTGTCAGAGATAAAAGATTTTCGGATGCCAGTCTTTTTATAAGCGATTTCCTTAAGAGGGCGTAAATAATGCTTAAAGAATTATATTTAATTCCGGTTGCAGTATATATATTTTCTTACATACCCTTTTTATTTAAAGAAAAGAAAATGTATAAGGTTTCCCTTTCTTTAATTTATACCGGTTTTGCCGTTCAAACATTAATATTTTTTATTTTTTTGAGCGTTAAGGGGCTCACCGTGCCGGTTCATATCGACAGGTTCGTATTTTTCAATGCATGGATACTTATGTTTATAGTCGTTCTGTTCGGTCTTTTTTATAAAGCCGAATATATTCTTTTATATATTGCGCCCTTAGTCGCGCTGAACTTGCTTGTAGGATTTTTTGTTCCGCATATTCATATAAAACCGGATATGCTGAATACGGACAGAACCATTCTTTTAACCCATATAGTCCTTATATTGATAGGCGATTCGCTTTTTGCCCTTGCTTTTATAGTTTCTTTAATATATATTTTTCAGGAAAGAAAAATTAAGAATAAGAAGAATCTGAAAATTTTAGATATAAATTCCGGCAGGGGGTATAATTTAGAACTGCTGGATAATATTAATTATCAATGTTTAAAAATAGGATTTCCGTTTATAACGTTAGGCATAGTTATGGGCATATATCTGTCCGGTTCCTTGTTCAGGACTTTTATAGTAGTAAAGCCTATTGAAATTATGTCTCTTATAACATGGCTTATCTATGCGGTTCTCCTGCACGAGAGGGTGGCAAAGGGCTTAAGGGGAAAGAGGGCTGCTATTTTCAGCGTTGCGGGCTTTTTACTTATACTTTTTAGTTTAATTTTTTCTTTTTATTTATTTCCGGCATTTCACGGATTTGAATAAATTTAAAATAATCATATGGATATTTTAATAATAGGCTTAAATCATAAATCGGCAGAAATCGGCGAAAGGGAAACGGTTTCCAAAAAACTCCTGACCGTTGAATTAAGGCAGGATTTTACGAATAAACTGCTTGACCTTAAAGACGAAAACGGCGGAACTTTCGTTAAAGAGGTCGTAGTCCTTACCACATGCAACAGGTCCGAGTTTATAATGAATCTGTCTTCATGGGCGCAGGGCAAAGGCGGCCATATAATTAAAAGCTTCGTAGCAAAATATTTTTTTGGGGATGCCGCAGAAGAAAATATTTTCTATATGTACATAAACGAAGATGCGGTAAGACACTTATTCAGCGTGGCTTCGAGCCTGGACTCGATGGTAATAGGCGAACCGCAGATATTAGGACAGTTGAAGGAAGCTTATAACGAAGCCTGCAAATTTAAAAACAGCGGCAGGTTTCTAAATAAATTATTCCACAAGGCTTTTAACTGCGCTAAAACGGTCAGAACGGAAACAAGAATAGCGGCGTCTCCCGTATCGGTGAGTTATGCCGCCGTCGAGCTTTCAAAAAAGATATTTAACAGTTTAGACGAGAAAAAGGTTCTTCTTCTCGGAGCGGGCGAGATGGGAAAGATTACCGTTAAACATTTTATAAAATACGGAGTGCGAAACATTTATATAGCAAACAGGACAAAAGAAAATGCCGATAAATTCGTCGAAGAATCTTTTGCCGCAACCGAAAGAGAATATCTGAACGTTATAGATTTTTCGGAATATTATAAACTTTTGCCGCAGTCCGATATAGTTTTATGTTCCACCGGTTCCGAAGATTATGTTTTAAAATATGCGGATATTATACCGGTGATAAAAATCCGCAGGCAGAGGCCTTTGTTTCTAATCGATATTTCTATGCCGAGAAATATAGACCCGGAAATTAACAAAATACCCAATGTTTATCTCTTCGATATAGACGATATAGGAAAGATGATAGAAGGCAACATAGAAATAAGGAAGCAGGAAGCCGACGCCGCTAAGGAATTTGTAGAAAACGCAGTTAAAGAATTTATGAACTGGAAAGAATCCCTGAATGTCGTGCCGGTTATAATTTCTTTGAGAAAAAAGGTAAAAGATATATTAGAAATTGAATTATCGGGATATATCGGCGACAAAAAGGAAAAAGATTTAGTGATAAATTCTTTGACGAATAAAATTCTGCATGAGCCGACTATGCTTATAAAAAAAGCGTCCGCAAATCCTGAAGGGGCAAACTCTATCGAAACGCTCAAAGCCCTTTTTAACCTTGATTCGGAAGATTTAACCGATGCCGGCAAAGGAAAAGAAGAAGACGAAAACGTCGGCAAATATATAAAACTTATAAAATAAAGGTAAATTGTGAAAATCAAAATAGGAACAAGAGGGAGCAAACTTGCTTTATATCAGGCTAACCTCGTCAAAGAAAGGCTGTCCGCATATTACGGCGGACTTTCAAGAGATATAGAAATAGAAATAATAACCATAAAGACTTCCGGGGATAGGATTTTAAACGCGTCTTTAAGCAGTTTAGGCGGAAAAGGCTTGTTCGTAAAAGAAATCGAAGAAGCGCTGTTCAGCGAAGACATAGATATTGCGGTTCACAGCCTAAAAGACGTTCCGCAGCTTATACCGGACGGCTTAATCTTAGGCGCGGCTTTAAAAAGGGACGACCCGAGAGACTGCGTAATTTTAAAAGATAAGCCCGTAATATCAGGGGAAGCCGGCTCCGAAAATTTCGCTTCGCTGTTGAAAGGCCGCGCAATCGTCGGAACTTCAAGCCTGAGAAGAAGGTCTCTTATGGCGCGCTTAAGGGACGACCTTATATTCGAACCGTTAAGGGGCAATATCGACACGAGGCTCGAAAAACTTAAAAACGGTTTCTTCGATGCTATTGTTTTATCTTCGTCGGGTCTTATAAGGCTCAATCTCGAACATTACATCGATATATATTTAGACCCCGTCAAATTTATTCCGCAGTGCGGACAGGGTGTAATAGCGATAGAGCATAAAACCGGCAGACTCGATATTAAAGAAATTATCGCGCCTTTAAACGACCAAGATACTTATGCCGCCGTTTTCGCCGAAAGAGCCTGCATCAGGGAGTTAAACTGCGGATGCGCGTCTCCGGTGGGAGCGTATGCTTATTTAAAAGGCGATATTTTGCGCATTAAAGGCTTCGTTTCAAACGTTCAAGGGGAATATCTAGAGGATGAATTCGAAGGCGCTAAGGAAGATTACGATAACATAGGCAGAAGTTTAGCTTTAAGGTTTATAGATAAAGGCGCTTTTGAAATACTGAGTAAAAATAATTTATAAAATACTAAAATATATAACAAATTTATTAAAAGGAACTTAAAATTCAATGAAAACAAAAAAGGCTAAAAAAGATATCAAAGCAGGCAATAGGAAGAAAACGGGCAAGGTATATCTTGCAGGAGCCGGACCCGGCGACCCCGAACTGCTTACTCTTAAAACTAAAAGAATTCTCGGAGAAGCGGATGTAATAGTTTACGACAGCCTTATTTCCGAGGAAATTTTATCTTACGCAAAAGACGGGTGCGAGATAATTTATGCCGGCAAAAGGTCTTCCAACCATACCCTCCCGCAATATTCCATAAACGAACTTCTTTCTGAAAAAGCAAAAACCAATAATATCGTTTTAAGGCTTAAAGGCGGAGACCCTTACCTTTTTGGAAGAGGCGGCGAAGAAGCCGAAAGGTTATTTAAGGACAAAATCCCTTTCGAGGTAATACCGGGCATTTCTTCTTCTTTTGCCGTTCCCGCTTATGCCGGAATACCTCTGACCCACAGGGATTACGCTTCTACCGTAGCTATTGTTACGGGCCATGAAGGGGAGCATAAGGAAAAAAGCACGATAAACTGGAAAGGATTGGCGGGCGCAGATACTATCGTTATATTAATGGGTTATAAAAATTTAGACTCCAATACGAAAAATTTAATTAAAGCAGGAAAAGATAAGGATACGCCCTGCGCCGTAATTCAGGAAGGAACTACTTTGAACCAGAAAGCCGCCGTCGGAACTCTAAGCACGATAGCCGTAGAAGTCGAAAAAAAGGGATTAAAAAGTCCGCTTATATTAATCGTTGGAA
>JAJYZM010000123.1 GCA_021799935.1 bacterium
TAACAATACGTATTAAACTAAATTAATTTCGACGATATGGATGTAATGTTTGCGTTAACGGTTATAAAAGAATCTAAGCCCAAAGCGATTGTTTCTGCCGATAACATTAAAGGCGACGTGCATATACGGATTAAAAAAGAAGACCTGCTCGAATTCGCCCTATTTTTAAAAACGGATTCAAGATTAGAATTCGATATGCTGTCGGATTTATTTGCCGCAGATTATCCGAAAAGACCCGAAAGAATAGAAGTAATTTATAATTTCTACTCGATAAAAAATAATTTCAGGGTTTTTATTAAAGTTAACAGCAAAGCGGACGAAACGGAATATCCCAGTTTGACCTCGGTTTATAATTCCGCAAACTGGTTTGAAAGAGAAGTGTACGATATGTTCGGACTTAAATTTAAAAACCACCCGGATTTAAAAAGAATATTAAACCCCGACGACTGGGACGGATATCCTCTTCTTAAAGATTATCCATTAAGAAAAAGACCCGAACCCGAAGAAATTAAAATGGATGCTCCGGGATATATCGAGCCGGAAAAAATATAACAATAATAAAAACAACTTAAACGATGTTCGAATATAAAGATTTTCTCATAGAAACAGACAAATTTGCATTGAATATAGGGCCGTCCCATCCTGCCACTCACGGCGTCCTGAGAGTTTTAGTCAAGTTGGACGGAGAAACCGTAGTCAGTGCAGAGCCTATAATAGGCTACCTGCATACCAGCATGGAAAAATATGCGGAGTTCAGGACGTATCATCAGGCGGAAACCATTACGGACAGGATGGATTACGTTTCCGGAGCATCCAATAATCTCGGTTATATACTTGCGGTGGAAAAACTCTGCGGAGTTAAGGCGCCCAAAAGAGCAGAATATGTTAGAGTTATTCTTGCGGAGTTAACGAGGATAAGCTCTCATCTGGTATGGCTTGCGACGCACGCCGTGGACCTTGGCGCTTTGACCGAGTTTCTCTATTGCTTCCGCGAAAGAGAGTTAATACTGGATATAATAGAAACGGTTACGGGCGCGAGGATGACCCCCTCCTTTTACCGCGTAGGCGGTCTTGCAATGGACGCGCATAAAGATTTTTTCGATAAAACAAGAAGTTTTATTAAAATTTTTCCGGAGAAAATCTCCGAATATGAAGCTCTGCTTACAAAAAATAAAATATGGCTGGAAAGGACTAAAAATTTAGGAATAATTTCTGCCGAAGATGCTATAAATTTCGCATTAACCGGACCCTCGCTCAGGGGAAGCGGAGTAAAATACGACGTCAGAAAAGCAGAACCTTATTCGTCTTACGAAGATTTTGATTTTGAAATACCGACGGGAGAAACCGGAGACGTTTACGACAGGTATTTAGTCAGAATCGAAGAAATGCGCCAGAGTCTTAAAATAATTTCGCAGGCGGTAGAGAATGTTCCAGAGGGAGAATATTTAAGCTACGACGAATATCCCCTGTATGTTATTCCTCCCAAGAAGAGGGCGTTAACGACGATGGAAGGGATGATTTCTCTTTTCAAATACGCAATGGAAGGCATAAAACCTCCTAAAGGAGAGGCTTACGTTTCCATAGAAAATCCCAGGGGAGAATTAGGATTTTATATAATATCGGACGGTTCGGCTTTTCCGTACAGGATGAGGGTAAGGCCCCCGTCGTTCTGCAATATAAGCGCTTTAAATATAATGGTTAAGGGACATCTGGTGGCTGATTTAATAGCTGTTATGGGGAGCATAGACATATTGCTCGGAGAAGTTGACAGATGAAAATTATAGACAAAATCGGTTCAAAATTAGATTTAAGCGTTTTTGAGCGTTCTGGACATAAAAAAATAACTTCAGTCCTTAACTGGAACGGCGTCGCTTTGCTGGACGACAACGACAATAAAGTTGACCTTGCAAGGTGTTATATGCGGGAACTGCAAAAGCTTTCCTGCGGAGTATGCATTCCGTGCAGGATAGGAACGTCCGTGGCAAGCGAAATACTGGAAAATATCTGCGGCGGCAAAGCCGATATATCCGATATCGACAGGCTCGCACAGCAATGCGGATGGATTCTGTCGGCGTCTAAATGCACCGTCGGCAGCATAGGACCTAAGGCCGTCATGGAGTTGATAGAAAATTTCAGGGAAGAATTCGTCGATGTTATAACTGCCAAAGAGATAATTCCGGAAAGCAAATATATAGTAAAAGTAACCGCTCCGTGCATTAACGGATGCCCGTCGAAATTAGACATACCTAATTGGATAGAAAGGGTAAGGGACGGGCGCTACGAAGACGCTCTTGAATCCGCCAGAAGAAACACCCCTCTTGCTGCTATACTCGGAAGAAGCTGTTTTCATCCCTGCCAGGATAACTGCAGAAGAGCAAACGTCGATGAGCCTATTCAGATATGCCTTATAAGAAGATTTGCCGCGGACAACGAATTTTATTCCGGTATAAAACCCGTTTTCGACATAAAGGACAACGGAATTAAAATAGCCGTAATAGGTTCGGGTCCGGCAGGTTTAAGTTGCGCGTATTATCTTCGTTTGATGGGGTACAGCCCCGTTATATTCGAGGCCCTTCCCGTATTAGGCGGAATGATGACCGTAGGCATTCCCAGATACCGCCTTACGCAGGAAATATTGGATAAAGAAATAGGCTATATACTTTCGACCGGCATAGATTATAAATTAAATAAAAGATTAGGCGCAGATTTCGGCATAAACGATTTATTTAACGACGGATTTCAAGCGGTTTACCTTGCCGTCGGCGCGCATAAGGGGCAGAATATAGGTCTGCCCGGAGAAAACGATAATTTAAAAGGCTTTTATGAAGGCGTAAGATTTTTAAGAGACGTTGCTCTGGGAAATAAAGTAGAAACCGGCAGGAAAATTATTATAGAAGGCGGCGGCAACGTTGCTATGGATTGCTGCAGGACGGCGGTAAGATTGGGATATAAAGAGGTGGTAGTCGCATACAGGAGGGCAAGGGAGCAGATGCCAGCCGCGCCTTACGAAATAGATACGGCTATAAAAGAAGGAGTAAAGTTCGAATTTTTAACCAATCCCGTGAGCATAATTCAAGAAAACGGCAAAGTTAAAGGACTTAGATGCGTTAAAATGAAACTCGGAGACCCCGATTCCAGCGGCAGGAGAAGTCCCGTGGAAATTCCGGGAAGCGAATTCGATATAGACTGCGATTCTTTTATAATGGCGGTCGGCCAGATTTCCGAGCTCGATTTTTTAAAGGATACTCCAGACGTTAAAACTACAAAATGGAAGACGATTGCCGTTGACGAATATACTCATATGACGGATATGCCGGGAGTTTTTGCAGGCGGAGATGCGATGACCGGACCCATAAGCATAGTCGATTCCAACAGAGACGGTAAAAATGCGGCGCGAAGAATAGACGAATATATCAGGACGGGCGCTTTCAATATAACCGATGATGATATCTTTGAGAAACTGCTCATGAAAATAGGCGTGTACGACAAAAAAGAAATAATAGACTACCCTGACCTTCCTGCCGGCAACCCGGCCGCAAAGCAGGTCGAGGAACCGGTCGAAAAACGCGTGGCCGATTTTTCCGAAGCCGAAAAAGGCTTTACTTCCGACGACGCCGTTTACGAAGCCGTGAGATGCATGAGGTGTTATATGCTTATGCTTGTTAAATTCGAAGATTGATAATTCAGGGAAATAAATAATGGATATAGAAATAACTATCAACGATAAAAAACTGATAACCAAAACCGGGCTTACGATACTCGAAGCCGCTTCTCAAGCCGGCATTAAGATTCCGACTCTTTGTTATCTTAAGAGATTAAGGCCTATCGGCTCCTGCAGAATCTGCTCGGTTGAAGTTAAAGGCATAGAACATCCCGTACCGTCCTGCGTAGCAAAGGTAAAAGAAGGCTATGAAATCTATACGGATACGGAAAAAGTCTGGAATGTCAGAAAAGAGGCATTATCGCATCTTCTTTTAGACCACCCGCTCGACTGTCCCGTATGCGATAAATCCGGATATTGTATGCTGCAGGATTTATCTTTTGAATTCGGGCTTACAAAACAAAAAAATAAAAAATTATATCCCGACAGGACGAATATATTTAAAAGCGAATATATAGAATATACGGCAACGCGTTGCGTTTTATGTTCCCGTTGCATAAGAGTATGTTCGGATATGTACGGGAATCCTTTTTACGAAATTAAAGGAACCGGTTACGACAGTTATATAGGATTGAGGCACGAAGACAAAAACCAATACGGCGGAAAACCTGCGGGCAGTTCTTTTATAGAAGATAAAACGGAAACCGATATTTTAAAATGCTATTATTGCGGAAACTGCATAGAAGTATGCCCCGTGGGCGCCCTCGTTTCAAAACCGTCGAAATTTAAAGAAAGATACTGGCAGGAATCCCCTTTTTCGTCCGTTTGCGATAAATGTTCGGCCGCCTGCAGGATAGAATATTACAGATATGCCGGCGAGGAATCTTTAGTTAGGACGGAATCTTTGTTCGGCGGATATTTGTGCAGGCAGGGGTTTTTTTATGAAGGCATAGGAAAAAATGACGGATATTATATTTCTTCGCCTTATATTAAAAAGAAATCTATGCCGGAGGAAACCGCCTTCGAAAATGTTTTAAACGAATTTGCGTTAAGGATTAAAAATATCTCCGAAAAAGGCGGAATGGATAATAC
>JAJYZM010000124.1 GCA_021799935.1 bacterium
TTCGAGAAAATCGTTCGCGTCTAAAAAAGACCTGAAAAATCTTATGGTTTCGGCTCTTTTCTTAAAAATTTCCCTGACTTCCTGACTTGCTATCAAATCTACGTATCTTTTTCTAAAGCGTACTTCTATATCTTTAAGTCCGTGCCATTTTTCGGGAAGAGAGAGCAAAGACTTCGTTAAAATATGAATACTTTCTACTTTGATAGTAAGTTCGTCGGTTTTCGTCCTGAAAAGATGTCCTTTTATGCCGCAAATATCACCGGAATCGATATACTCTTTAAACAGCTCGAAATCATTTTCCGGTATCCCGTCTTTCTGAATATAGCACTGGATTTCTCCAAAGCCGTCCCTTATCCTGAAAAAAGCCGCCTTGCCAAAACTTCTTATAATAATTATCCTGCCTGCGGTTTCTACTTCTACCCTGTTACTTTCAAAAAAATCTTTATCGTTGCCGCCGAATTGTTCTATTATATTCTTTATATTTTCCTTCTTTTTAAAATCGTTTGAAAAAGGGTTGATTCCTTTTTCTTTTAATTTATTTAATTTATCCAAGCGATTATTTTCCAAAATATTTAATTCCTGTTCCATTATATATCTCCTTTGTCAATTTTTCACGTTCATAAATAAATTGATAAACGAAGGAATTGCTTCATTATCGTTCGCAATGACGACTAATACGCGCAGAATTGAATTCCGGCTTTCCATTTTGTGACAGTGCCAGAATTGAATTCTGGCACTGTATCTATTTTATGCTCTTACGCCCAGCAGATATGCGCTTATAAATTCGTCGATGTCGCCGTCGAAGACGCTTTTATCGTCGTATATGGTGACCCCCGTCCTGTGGTCTTTAATGACACGGTTTGGATTGAGGGTATAAGACCTTATCTGCGAACCCCAAGATATCTCTTTTTTTGTTTTGTTTACCTTGTCTTCTTCCTCTTCCTGCTTTTTTTTGTAATAATCGTAAAGTCTTGCCCTTAATAGTTTATATGCTGAATCTTTGTTTTTATGCTGAGACCTTTCGTTCTGGCAGGCGACTACTATGCCCGTTGGGATATGCGTCAGCCTGACGGCGGAATCGGTAGTATTGACGTGCTGTCCGCCTGCTCCGCTGGAACGGTAAGTGTCTATTTTAACGTCTTTTTCGTCTATAACTACGTCTATAGAATCATCTATTTCAGGATAAACGAATACGGAAGCAAAAGAAGTATGCCTTCTTTTATTTGCGTCGAAAGGAGAAATTCTTACTAACCTGTGAACGCCGCTTTCCGCCTTAAGATAACCATAGGCATATTTACCGTGGACGGTAAAAGTAACGCTTTTTACTCCGGCTTCTTCGCCTGCGTTAAACTCCATTATAGCCGTTTTAAATTTTCTGCGCTCCGCCCACCTAAGATACATTCTTAGAAGCATATTTGCAAAATCCATGGATTCGGTACCGCCGGAACCGGCATGAATTTCTACGATAGCATCTAGTTTATCGTCTTTTCCGGAAAGCGTAGTATCCATTTCTAAGGCGGATATGCTTTTTTCTAGTGGCTTTACGGCGGCGAAAATGTCTTCGAGCATTTTTTCGTCGTTTTCTTCTATAGAAATATCGTATAAATCTTTTATGTTTTTAAACTCTTCGTAAACGGAATAAAAAGGTTTAATCTTATTTTCTATAGCCGATTTTTCTATTAATATTTCTTTGGAATAATTTATATCTTTATAAAAATCTTCTTTTGAAGAAATTTCTTCTATCTCTTTAAGTCTTTTTGCGGAAATATCGACTTCAAAGCGCCCTCCGCAGTTTTTCTAATTTTTCTTCGAGGGTTTTCAGGCTTCTTTCCAAAAAACTTACGTTAAAAAGCGAATCTCCCTGCGCTGAAGCTATAGACATTTAAAAACCTCCGGATAAGTTATCTTTTTAAATTTAACTTTAGTTTTCTCTATGAATATTTAATGCAGGAAACAGTTTTAATATCAAAATATATAACATTGAAATTACAAAAACAATATCCGATATATAAGCAAATATATTACCATATAATGCAAAAAAAGTCTTTCTATTAATTAATTTAACGTAGCCTATCATATAAGTCCGTTTAAATATCTGCGTATCGCTTAAAATTTTCCCGACGGGGGATATTATTCCGCTTATGCCCGTATTTCCGGCACGGGCGATAAACCTTTCGTTTTCTACCGCCGGAAAAACCGTCATAGACATATCCTGATAAGGAGCCGACGTTTTTCCGTACCATGCATCGTCCGTAATGCTTATGAAAAGATTTGCTCCGTTTTTTGGAAAATGCCTTACGAGTCCGTCAAAATAAGCTTCGTAGCATATCATTGAGCCTATTTTTAATTTGCCGTTTTTTAAAATCCTGAACTTTTTGCCCGCCGTAAAGTTTCCTATACCCGCTCCCTTTAAAATATGCGCGAGAAAAGGCAGCTGTTTCTTTAACGGTATATATTCTCCGAAAGGGACTAAATGATGTTTATCGTAATAGTAATACTTTCCTTTGTCGGTAAACATATAGTCCCTGTTATAATAATGGTACTTAAAATTAAAAAATTTAAATCCTATAGCGCCAAAAACCATATCTATTTTATGCTTTTCGGTAAATCTCATAACCTTGTTCCAGTAAAAAGGATAAACCGATATAATATACGGGAGAGCAGTTTCAGGCCATATAACCAGCTGAGGTTTATATTTTAAAGACTGCTTCGTCAATTTAAGATATATATGCGTCGTTCTTTTTTTAGTGATTTTCCATTTTTGGAACATACCTATATTTCCCTGAATAAGGGCGACCCTTAACGGTTTTTTATGTTTAACGAGTTTATTTACCGAATATATGTTGTAATAACCGTATAATATAACTAAAATAAAAACCGATATAACAAAAAAAAGCTCAAACAATGCCTGTTTTTTTGAAAGCCTGTTTTTTTGAAAAATAAAACTGAATATTGAATAATTAACCAGAACTATTATAAAAGATAATCCGAAAACGCCGATAATATTGGAAATTTGTATAAAAGGAATATTTAAATACTGCGAGCATCCTAAGTTTTCCCATGGAAAACCCGTTAAGAGTTTAGATTTCAGAAACTCGAAAAAAACCCAGCTTGAGGGAATTAAAATGAAGTTTAATTTCTTATAGCGGCTTAATATAATTTTTCCAAAACCTGCAAATAAAGCAACATATAGAGCCAGATAAGAAGCAAGAAGAATAAGCGCAAAAACCGCTATGTAGTAAGGAAGACCTCCAAATTTGCTTACGGTATAAACTATCCAGTAAAGTATAATTACGTATGAAACTACACCGGCAATAAAACCGTATAAGAAAGATTCTTTAAAACCCTTAGATTTATATACGGCGTATAAAAGAGGGACTAATGCAATCCATGCAAGGAATTCAAGGTTAAAAACAGGAAATAAAAGGGCTGTTATAACGCCGGACAAACCGGCTAAGCATAGATTTTTTATTTTATCGTTCGTTAATATTGTCTTCATTATTATGACCCTCTTTTAGATGATTCCCATAACTCGTCCAAGCTTGCGGCATCTAATTCCGAAAGCGGTTTTGCGGCTTTTTCCTCTATGTATCCGAATCTTTTTATAAATTTATCCGTGGATTTATTTAAAGCCGAACAGGGATGAATATCTAAAAGCCTTCCTAAATTTACGAGCGAAAATAAAATATCGCCGTATTCTTCGGTTATTTTATTTTTATTTTCATTTTTACTCAGTTCTTCTTTAAATTCTTCTATTTCTTCATATACTTTTTTTAAAGCCTCTTCGGCGTCCGCAAAATCTAAACCCTGCCTCTTAGCTTTTTCCTGAACCATATATGCCCTGTGCAGAGACGGCATGGATTCAGAAATATATACAGACGGTTTTTTCGGAACGTCCGGTTTATTTTTCGATTTTTCCTTCTTTTCTTCCCCTTTAATCCTTTCCCAATTTCTAAGAATAGCGTCTTCAAGGCATTCGCCTTCTTTCAAAGAAAAATTTTCGTCGAAAACGTGCGGATGTCTTCTTATAAGTTTTTTGTTTACCGTCTCTATAACGTCGTTTATAGAAAACTCTTTTTTATCTGCATATATGTCCGATAAAAAAACAACTTGAAGAAGAAGGTCGCCGAGTTCTTCCATTATTTCGATTTTATCGCCGGAACCTATAGCCTCTACGACTTCGTAAGCTTCTTCTATGATATACGGTTTTAAGGTTTCTTCAGTCTGCTTCCTGTCCCATGGACAGCCGGTTTCCGACCTTAATTTTTTAACTATTTCTATAAGCTCGTTGAGTTTATAGGTTTTTTGTTTTTCTTTTGTCGTCATAATTCCCCTTCTTATAAAATTATTAAAAATAAAAAAGCTTAAATATAAGGGCAGTTATTAAAATTCCTATAATACTTCCTGTTAAAACCTCTATTTTAGTATGAATGCCGCTGTTTATTCTGGAAAGAGCTATTATGAATGCAAGAATAAACGTAAGCAGAGAAACTACAGGATTCAGGGTCAAAAAAGATACTATAAGCCATATAGAAAAAGCTATGGCTGCATGGCCGCTCGGAAAACCTCCCCTTAAGGGAGTGCCTTTATTAAACATAGCTTTTATTATTATAATTCCAACGAAAACAATCGATATAATTATTACGGATATATCGGAACCTTCGGTTTTAATCATATTTATC
>JAJYZM010000125.1 GCA_021799935.1 bacterium
AAGAAAGCATAAGACCCGAAGAACCGCTTATAGCGTTTAAAACTATATCGAAAGCGTCGTCTAATACGGCCTCGTGCAGGCCTTCTTCGCCGAAAGTAAATTTCGTCTCGACGCCTTTAAAATTTTTCAGGGCGGTTTTTGCTTTATTCGATTCGGCTCTTGAAGGAAGAACGCAGTATAAAGGGTTAAGCCGTATAATCTGCTCTTTAAGTTCAGCGGTAAAATGTCCGGCGGCTATACCTTTTACGGCTAGCCTGTCCGGATATGCAAGCGCAACCTCTAAAGCATTTTTGCCTATAGACCCCGTAGAACCGGCAAGGAATATATTACGCATATTAGATTATTTTTTATAAATTTTAATGCCTTAAATAATAGGCCGCTATATAATAAAAGAAGGGCGCCGCAAGTATCAGGCTGTCTATCCTGTCGAGGATGCCGCCGTGACCCGGAATTAAATATCCCGAATCCTTTTTTTCCCCCATTCTCTTGATTAACGATTCGGTTAAATCGCCCAGCATCCCCGCAATAACCGTTACTGACGACAAAATTATAAAAGAAACGAGTTCGAATCTTTTATAATCGTCTATGAACACCCTGAAAACGAGTGCGGCGAGAACCGCCGATAAAAAACCAATTAACGCTCCTTCCGTCGTTTTCTTAGGGCTGAGAGGAAAAATAAGCTTGTGCCTGCCGAAATGCCTTCCGCCGTAATACGCAAAAATATCGGATGCCCATACGAGTATAAATAATAACAGGAGCAGAAGCTTACCGCCGGAAAGTTGAAAAATTTTCAGCAGGAAGGATATGAGAAAACCCGCATAAAATATTGAAAATATATCTATAAATATGCTTTTGCCGAAATCCGTTTTAAAAAAAAGCACATTTTTGAAAAAAATCAGAAAACCCGATAAAAAAAAGATAAATATGAAAGCGTCCGGTTTTAAAAACGCAAACGAAAAAGCCGTTAATATAGCAAGGATTTCGGGCAGGATAAAATATTTATACCCCGCCAAGTCGAAGATACAGTATATTTCATAGACGGAAAGCGCGGTCAGTACGGCCGATACCAAAAAAAATTCATATATATCGAGCAGAAAGACAGATAAAATTATAACTATTCCGAATATAATGCCGAATATAAATCTTTTAGGGTCAAATCTCGGTTTTTCCAAATTTTCTTACCCTTTTTTCATAGTTTTTTAATGCAGCGGTTAAATTTTTCTTTCTGAAATCAGGCCATAACGTTTTAGTAAAATACAGTTCCGTATAGGCGGCCTGATAAAGCATAAAATTGGAAAGCCTGCATTCTCCGCTTGTTCTTATAAGAAAATCCGGGTCGGGGATACCCGCCGTGTAAAGATACGACGAAAAAAATCCGTCGTTTATGTCTTCGATATCGATTCTGCCTTCCTTAAAATCTTCGGCAATTTTGGAAACTGCGTTTAATATTTCCTCTTTAGAACCGTAACTTAGAGCAAGCGTCAGGTTTAACGCGCCGAAATTTTTTGTTTTTTTTACCGCCTCTAACAGCGTAGATTTTGACTCTTCGGGAATCCTGCCTATATTGCCAATAAAATTAAGCCTGATTTTATTTTTAATGAGATAAGGAAGTTCGAGCCTGATATATTCGTCGAGAAGCTGCATTAAAGAATCGACTTCTTCCGAAGGTCTCTGCCAGTTTTCCGAAGAAAAGGCGTAAACGGTGAGATATTTGATTTTATGCTCTATAACGCCTTTTATAACGGATTTTAAAGATTTTATCCCCTCTATATGTCCGCATATCCTGTCTAAATTCCTTTTCTTTGCCCATCTGCCGTTTCCGTCCATAATAACGGCAAGATGGTTCGGGATATTTTTTAAGGTCATACTTCGGATATTTCTTTTTCTTTATGCTTTGTTATTTCGTCTATTTCTTTAATGAAGCCGTCGGTCAATTCCTGAATTTTCTTTTGAGTTTTAAACGAAATATCCTCGGATATTTCTTTGGATTTTTCCGCGGATTTTATTTTTTCGTTTGCCAGCCGCCTGAAATTCCTGACCTCCTGCTTAATGGATTCCGAAAGTTTGCTTATCTGCTTTATTATTTCCTTCCGTCTTTCCTGAGTCAAAGCAGGTATGATAATGCTTATGCTTCTGCCGTCGTTGGACGGATTTAAGGACGAGTCGTATTTTTGTATGGCTTTTTCTATAGCGGGAAGAGAGCCTGCATCCCATGGGTTTATAGTTATCGTCCTGCTGTCGGGAACGGAAATAGAGGCAAGCCTTATTATAGGAGAAACGGCGCCGTAATATTCCACGTTTATCGCGTCTATCAGCCCCGTAGATGCCCTTCCCGTCCTTATCCTTGCCAGTTCGTTTTTATACGATGAAACCGCGTGGGACATTTTTACTTTCGTCTCGTTAATAAACATAAGTTCATTCATAACGTCCGCCCCTCAAAAAAATTAAGAATTAGTGATTACCGTGCCTATGGGTTCGCCTTTAACGACTTTTAATAAATTGCCGGAGACCAGCAGGTTAAAAACGACTATAGGCAGTCTATTATCCATGCATAAAGATATAGAAGTGGAATCCATAACTTTTAAATTTTTATTCAAAACATCGATATAAGTGAGTCTTTCGAATTTTACCGCCTCCGCGTTGATAAACGGGTCGTCGCTGAAAACCCCTTCGATTCTCGTAGCCTTAAGGATGACTTCGGCATGAATTTCCATAGCCCTTAGAGATGCGGCGGTATCGGTGGTAAAGTACGGATTCCCCGTTCCGGCGGCAAATATGACCACCCTCTTTTTCTCTAAATGCCTCAATGCCCTGCGCCTTATATAAGGCTCCGCAACCTGCTGCATCGCTATGGCGGTCTGCACCCTGGATATTACCCCGTTATCCTCCAAACTCGCCTGAAGGGCAAGAGCGTTTATAACAGTGGCGAGCATACCCATATAATCGCCTTGCGTGCGTTCTATTCCGAGACCTTTCGAAGACTTGCCTAATCCCCTGAATATATTGCCTCCGCCTATGACGACCGCAACCTCGACCCCCGCGTTAGTAACGGATTTTATTTCGCGCGATACGAAATTTATTACGGACGGGTCTATGCCGCATTTGTTCTCGCCCGCCAAAGCCTCTCCGCTGATCTTAAGCAGTATTCTTTTATAATTAAGTCCCTGCATTATTCTCCCAGCTGGTATCTGACGAATCTTTTTAAGATTATATTTTCCCCTAATTTCGCTATCTCGTTGTCGATTATAGCCGAAATATTTTTTGACGGGTCTTTTATAAACGGCTGTTCGAGCAGGCAGACGTCCTGATAATATTTTTCTAGCTTGCCTTCGATTATTTTTTCCTTAACCGCCTGAGGCTTGTCCATAGAGGCGAGCTGTTCCCTATAAATTTCCTTTTCTTTTGCCGTAATTTCCGGCTGGACGGCTTCCCTTCTTATATAAAGAGGGTTAGATGCGGCTATATGCATAGATATATTTTTTGCAAGTTCTTGAAATTCCGCCGTTCTTGCTACAAAATCCGTTTCGCAGTTAATTTCCAAAATAACGCCTATTCTTCCGCCTGCGTGTATATAGGAATAGATTAATCCTTCCTTTGCTTCCCTGCTTGCTTTCTTCTGCGCTTTGGCAAGCCCTTTTTTTCTAAGCATTTCTACGGCTTTTTCCATATCTCCGCCCGTTTCCACGAGAGCGTTCTTGCAATCGACGAAACCGGCTCCGGTCGCCTGCCGCAAATTTTTAACAAGTTCCGCGCTTATATTCTGTGATTTTTCCAATTATTTTTTCCTCCACCCTATATTAATTATTAAATATTTATATAGAAATATCGGCTTCTTCGCCCTCTGCAGATATTTCTTCGCCGGCTCCGGAAACTTCTCCGGCGGCGGCAAAAGTTTCTTCGGTTATAACTCCTTCGGCGACTGCCTGCGCCTTGCCTTTACCGGTCTTTTCTTCGTAAATTTTCCTTCCTTCCAGAATTGCGTCCGCCATCGTGCTTAAAATTAATTTTATTGCCCTTATGGCGTCGTCGTTGCCCGGTATTAGCCAGTCCACGAATTCGGGGTCGGCATTGGTATCCGCAACTCCTATTATAGGAATCTCAAGCCTTCTCGCTTCTTTTGCGGCGATAATTTCATGATGCACGTCCACTATGAAAACTGCATCCGGCACCCTGTTCATATCTCTGACGCCGTTAAGAACTTTCTGGTGCTTAACGATTTCTTTTTCCATTCTTGCCATTTCTTTTTTTGTAAATCTGGAAAATTCTTCGGATTCTTTAAGGGCTTCCAGTTCTTTTAGCCTTTTAATCGAAAGTTTAATGGTGGCAAAATTAGTAATCATTCCGCCGAGCCATCTTTCGTTCACGTAGGGCATGCCGCATCTTTTCGCTTCTTCGACTACGATAGGATTCGCCTGCTTTTTCGTGCCTACAATAAGAATAACCTTGCCTTCCTTGGCAGTCTCGAACAGCTTATCGTAAGCCGCAGAGATATAAGGAAGAGCTTTTTGAAGGTCGATTATATGGACCCCGTTTCTTGCCCCGTATATATAGGGTTTCATTTTGGGATTCCATCTTTTGGTCTGGTGTCCGAAATGGACGCCTGCTTCCAGCAACTGCTTAATTGTAACGTTAAACGGCA
>JAJYZM010000126.1 GCA_021799935.1 bacterium
AATTTCTTAGCGTGAAAGAAGTTGCAGAATATCTTCGCATTAGTATTGTTACAATCCGTTCGGCAATCAAAAAAAAGGAACTTAATGGCTATAGAATAGGCAATAAATTTAGGATAAAGATATCTGACGTTGAAAATTATTTAAAAAGAAAGCAAACGAGAGGTGATAACGATAATGCCGATATTTAAGGGGGTGATAAAAATGCAAAAAGAAAAAGAAATATGCAAGTATTTCGGACATAGCATAATTATAGAACAGTGTAGCGACGAAAACGGTAATTATCATGACTTCTGCTGCGACTCATGTTCTACAACTTGTCCGCAAGAATGTTGCTACTGCCAATGTGAGTAATATAAAATATTTCTGCTTATATGATTGCGTTTTAATAATTAATTTTTTACAAAAAAAAGGAGAACTAATCATGGGAATTATTAAAAAATACGAAAACTGGAAGAATTTTGTTCAAAAAGAAGCAATTAAAAATGCAATAAAAACAATTAAAAAAAATATGGCAGAATATGCTTTAGATATAATCAGAACTGCCGAAAAAGAAAAAACAAATATAATATGTTGTTTTTTTATAGACAAAGACGGAGAAATTTATATGCCTAAAGATAATATAGCAACTCCGTTATTAGATTCAGCGGAATGGTATAAATTTAATGCATATGGCGAAGATATGATTTGTTTCTGCAAAATTCGGATAATTTACGATAATTCTGAACAACGTGTCGTCGATGTAAATTGTTATAAAACTATAGATGACATGCCATTAAACAGATACATAGATGAAATAGAATATAAAATTTTAGCCCTCATTGATTTAGATAAATGGAAAATGAAATCAGAAAAAAAACTAAAAGCCACGCCAGACCAGATTTCTATTTTAAAAGATTTATGTTCCGATACCGGCGTAAAAAACCTTGCCGATTTTATTATTTTTGCCGCGGAAAATAACGTTAAAACGGACGGATTTGAAGATTTATCTTTCAGCGATGCCGGAAAATTAATAAGCCGTTGTCTTTTAAGATTTTAAGTAGTAATAATTTCCGCAAAATAAAATCCAATAATTCCCAATAATCAATATAATAGCTTGTCGTTCTCGGCAAGCTCCCCTCCATAACTTGACAAATATAAAATATAACGTTAAATAATTATAAAATATAACGTTAAATAATCACATTTTTTTTTACATTTAATTTTATCTATAACTCTAATATTTAAGCCGATTAATAGTCAATTTTCCTAACCGTATCTTAAGGTCAAATACCGTCTTAATTCGGTCAAATTCGGTCAAATTCGGTCAAATACCGTTTCGTTTAAATTGTTTTAATTTTTTAAGACGCTATATAACCGTATCTTAAGGTCAAATTCGGTCAAACAAGGTAATAATTCGGTCAAATACGGTATAAGCTTAACGCCTTATAGCATATGGCGTTAATGAGAAAAATAACGTCGAAATATCCCCACCGCGCATTGTCTTGATAGGCTGGAAAATAGATAAGAAATTTTTGGATAACATAATTATATCTTTTCTGGTTTTTATTTGCAATAACCAGTTAGGGGGGGGGCTGTGTCATACACGTAGTTTTTGTCTTATTATTCTTTTGTGATGTTTGATATTATCAAGGAAAGTTTGGTAGCCATTATAACTCTTTGGCTTTCTTTATATTCTATAGGAATTCCGGCTAATTTTCCTGTGCAATCAGCGTTGGGGCGCAAATTCTCAGGCTTGTGCATTCCCTCAATAAAAAAAAGACCTCCGCCGCTCATTCCTGTTGGCTTAATTGAGTTAACCTCTTGATTATTTTCGTCTTTAGATGTTTTACTGTAATTCAATAGATAGTGATATCTTTTATCTGCGCCAATTATTTTGAATGTTTCATCTGAAGTATTTAGATTTGCAGCATAAGGAAAATATTTTGGTAGAACTTTATTATCTTTAATATTATTTTTTTTATTCTTTGAATTTGGATATCCAATGATTAAATATAGTCCTCTCGTGTTGTCTAAATATTCAGATAGGAAAGATGACTCATCTATAAATGTTACCGTGCCAAGTTTTTTTACTATTTCTTCCGTTAATGGAAAAATAGCAAAATCAAATTTATCGTCTTTTCTATTGCCCATGGGCGCGTTAGTTTCCAAACCTTCTCCTTCTATTTTTACTAAATCAGTTCCATCTCCTCCGCCGACGTATAATGTAGTAATTTCATTCTCGTCTAAAACATGTGCTGCCGTTATTAAATAATTGGTATTTTTAACTTTAATTAAAACACATGAGCCGATATGGCAAAGATTTCCTAATTCGTCACTACCATAAACAGGACGAACTGCTTTTATATATTTTTTTTGAAGAATATTAACACATTCATTCATGCGCTCATGGAGACTCTCACTTAAAGACTTTATTATACTCATGAAACCTCTGTATTAATTTTAATATTAAATGATTTATGTTTAATTATTATATATACTTTTCCTGATTTATAAACACAAATGATATAATATGCATAAATATTTTTTAGTTGTTTTAAATTTATTTTATTAATAACTTAACAATTTAAAAAAGGTATGTCAAGTTAAAATAATATTTAGGTTTCTCTTGACAAACCTAAAATACAAAGATATAATATATTTATCTTTCTCGGATATGCGTATTTTCTTTATTTAAGGCTTTTTTAGCCTCGATACCGCATATTAATTACTTTAATAAGAAGAAATTATTAAAGACGTATTTTATAACCTACGGGGTTAAACCGGTTATAATCTCAATCTCCCCCCGAACGTGCCGCTTCAGCGCGACCTTTCCAAACTATCCTTATTTTTTACTTTTGTCTAAAAAATTTTAAAAATTTAATTTTATTCTTGCGCCTGTTTTCAGGTATAGGAATTTTTTTATTTTTTTTAGAATTTTTAGAAGCAAGAAAACATAATATAACCTAAACCATTTGAGTTAAGTCTTGTGGCTTAATAATAATGGTTTTTTAATTTAATTTTATGGGGGTATTTACCATGGAAACGATTAAATCAAGTTTATTAGGATTGTCCCTTATAGTTTTTGATTTAGGGTTAATGCTATATAATGCTTTTGTTTTAATCAAAGTTCACTAATTATTTATTTATTAATTTAATTTATTTAACTTTATCGTCGCATATCGGAGGTATTTAGTATGGAAATCTATCAGATTTTAAGCCTATATAAATCGATTCAACTCTGCTTAATTAACGAAAAAGGGCGCATACTGCTTAATTCTGTTAATTGTTTGGACGATATCGATTTTAAAAAACTTATAAGAAAAAACATTGGTAATGGAATTTATTTTATCCCGCCGCCCGAATCAAATATTTTATTTCTCGATGATTTGGCAATTCCGGACGCAATTCCTTATCAATCAATCATAGTGCAAACAAGTTCTACAAAGTTTCAGGCGCACATCCTAACCCATAAGACAATGCCTCCGGAACAAAGAACAAAGTTGCAGCGTGTTTTGGTTCGGCAATTTAATGCTGATTTAGGTGCGACGTCGGGTATGCAACCAAGACGTCTGCCGGGATTTACAAATCAGAAATACCCGGAAAGACCATTAGTGAAGATTGCTAAAAATACAATAGCTAATTCTAATGTGCCTGTTCTGGATGTTTCGAAAATTTGTGTTGATGAACCTAAAATAAGTCAGCCAAACTATTCGCCAAAACCAAATTATTTAAAAAAATCAAAATCTTGGAACGACTTTTTTACCGGCGACGCTTCGAGCGCAGACATGAGGTATGTTTTATATCTCTGCCGGCAGGGTTGGACGGATGAAGCTATTAAAGCTCAACTTCTCTTAGAAAGTAATAATCTTTATAAGAGAAAATCCGGACATGTCGAAGATTATCTCGATCGTACAATTTTAAAGGCTCGTTCTTATTTCGTTTAAAGGTTGTGTTTGGCTTTTTTCCGCTGCCGGAAGAAAGACAAGCACAACCCCCTGCGCTAAAATAAAAATCCGCCGGAGTTTTTTGCGCCGTAGGCGAGTGATTTAAGACCGCTTGTCGGTCTTGAAGCACGTAGCCGAAGCAAGCAAAAAACGCAGCAAGGATTTTTTCTCTATTCCCCCCCCCAGCGTAATCTTGCAACGCCCCTTAAGTATTAGCAACGAAGTTGCGTCATTTTTTTTAATTTAAAAAAAATGAATACTGAAGGGGCGGGCGAAAACCGCTAAAAAGATTAACATCTCAAAAAAAATTGAAAAAATGACAGGCAAAAAGTATTAGTGAGAGCGTTAATACTGCCGTAAAAAAATCAAAAACAGACGTCAAACTTTCGCCTGTTTTCATGTCTTATTGTGGCGCATTACAAATTTTCGACACCTCTTTTTATTTTTTTGACCGCGCCACGAAGGTGTCTAAGGTTCTACTTGACCGAGTAGTATCCTAATCTAAAGTTACGGTCACTAAAGCTCTTGCACCATCGGGGTTACAAAGTTCCCATTTTAAAAACTTTTACGAACTGATATTTTTGCTCAGATTGGGCTTGCTACACTACAATCTCCGGGGGCGATCCGGTATAAAGGCGCAGATGATAGGGTTGCGTTTACAATAAACGAAACAACAAAATTGGAGGGCAAATAATAATGTCTTTGAAAAA
>JAJYZM010000127.1 GCA_021799935.1 bacterium
TGTTCCTTATAGAAAAAACATAGAAGAACTGCCTGAGGTTTCAAAAAAAATTGCACATTTCGGAGAAGTCTTAAAAGACAGGGGCAGAATATTCGTCCGATACTCCGGAACGCAGAATTATCTCAGGGTTCTCGTCGAAGGCGAAAACCGCGAAGAGATAAACAATATAGGCGCCGAAATAAAGGAAGAAATAGAAAAATGCTTCGGATAATATTTATTAACATTTATTAACCGCCCCGGCAGGCTGTCGCCTGCCTCCCCTCCTTTTTAAGGAGGGGAGCTTATGCCGATGAGTTGACATTGATTTTAGATGAAGTGCCGACTCTCCTCACATAAGAGGAGGGTTTATGGAGGAATAATTATTATGAAATTAGGCGTTAATATCGACCATATAGCAACCTTAAGAAATGCTAGGGGAGAAAACTTTCCGTCGCCGGTTCATGCGGCTTTCGTCGCTTTAGAAGCAGGCGCATCCAACGTAACATGCCATCTAAGGGAAGACAGAAGGCATATAAGAGATAACGACGTCAGGATTATATCCGATTTGACTAAAAGATTAAATCTCGAAATGTCTGCGGACGAAAAGATAGTGGAAATAGCAATAGATATTATGCCCAGAAGCATTACTATCGTTCCCGAAAAAAGAAAAGAACTTACTACGGAAGGCGGACTAGACGTAGCCGCAGATATAAAAAGATATAAAAATATCACGGAAGCCTTTAAATTTAAATCTTTTGACAGCATAACATCGGCCTTTATCGAGCCCGATACAAAACAGGCGGATGCGGCAAAGGAGGCGGGATTCGATTTCATAGAAATACATACCGGAAGATATGCCGGCGAAACTACCGTGACGGGCAAGGCAAAAGAACTGTCGAGAATTAAGGAAGCGGTCGATTATGCTTTAAAAATAGGACTTAAGGTTAATGCCGGACACGGATTAGATTATAAAAATATATACGACATAGCATTAATAGACGGATTCGAAGAGTTTAATATAGGGTTTTCTATCGTATCTAAGGCGGTATTTACAGGTTTGGAAAGCGCAGTAAAAGAAATGCTCGGCATTATAAAAGCGGCGGAATTCGCAAAATTCCAATACAAGTGAAAGGGTGCGGAGAACTTGAAATAATGATTAAAGGAATAGGCATAGACCTGGTCAATATAGACAAGATAAAAAAAGCGATTAAAACGCGCGGAAAAAAGTTCTACTCCAGAGTTTTTTCGGAAATAGAGATAAAAATTATAGAAAATGCCATAAGCAGAAACGAAAACAGGGGATTTGAAAAAGCCGCCGGATATTTTGCTGCAAAAGAGGCTTTTTTAAAGGCTGCAGGAAAAGGCCTTTTTTCTATTCCGTTAAATAAAATTAACGTATCAAACGATGAAAGCGGACAACCTAATATAAAATCAGACAAAAATATTTCGGCAAAAGTAAGCATAACGCACGATAAAGGTTTTGCCTGCGCCGTAGTTATAGTTCAATAGAAAATTCAATAAAAAAATGGAATTATACTTTTCTGAAAATTTAAAAAAAATAGACGAAGAAAGCTATTCTGCTTTCGGTTATTCCGAAAATATATTAATGGAAAATGCAGGAAGCGGATGTTATAGGGAGATTTTAAATATATACGGAAAAAGTTTTCTCAGACAATCTTTGATTACCGTAATATGCGGCAAAGGAAATAACGGCGGAGACGGTTTAGTTCTATCCAGGTACCTTTTTAACGCGGGGTTCAATCCTAAAACTGTAATCCTTGCCGAAATCAGTTCTTATAAAGGAATCGCAAAGAAAAATTTAGACATATTGGTAAATCTCGGCGCAGAAGTGACCGAAATATCAAAAGAAGATAAAATTACGGTCTTAGGCGGAATTTTAGATAAAACGGATATTCTGGCCGATGCGGTTTTCGGGGTAGGCCTGAACAGAGAAATAGACGGTTTTTTTAAAAAAGTTATCGAAATCATAAACGAAAAGAGCGATTGCACGAAACATCGCGACATAATCTGCATAGACATTCCAAGCGGTTTAAATGCGGATACCGGCGAATTTATGGGCGCGGGTATAAGAAATAATATAAAAAAAATTCTTACGTTCGGAGGATTAAAAACAGGGTTTTATATAAACGACGGTGAAAAACTGCTTTTAGGCGAAAAAACTGCTTTAATAGACATAAACCAGCCTGCGCAGCTGTTAAAAAAACACAGCGCCGGAATAGAAATAATTTTGCCGGAAGAAATCGCCGGATGTTTTAAGGATAGAAAAAAAACAGGCACTAAATTCGATTACGGCCATCTTCTCGTTATAGCGGGAAGTTCGGGCAAAAGCGGCGCCGCTTTTATGGCGTCTTATGCCGGATTCAAAGGCGGCGCCGGTCTCGTAACGGCGGCTGTTCCCGCTAAAATTAACGACGTTATGGAAACAAAAACGGACGAAATTATGACCTATCCTATTTTTGACGATAGCCGTGGTTTTTTTATAGAAAACGGCGCCGAAATTATAAAAGAAAATTTATTAAAAGGAAAAAATGCCGTAGTTATGGGACCAGGCATAGGTTTAAAAGAAGAAACCAAAATATTTTTACACAGGCTTCTTCCCGAAATTAAAGTCCCGGTTATTCTTGATGCGGATGCATTGAATATCTTATCCGAAGATACCCCCTTTTTAAAGAAAACGGCAGGTAAAACCGATTTAATACTCACGCCTCACTTTAAAGAAATGGAGCGTCTTTCCGGCATAGACAGAAAATCCATAGAAAAAGACCCCATAGGCACAGGGAAAAACTTTGCAAAAGAATTCGGGGTATATTTGATGCTTAAGGGATCAAGCATATTTATTTTCGATAAAAACGGGGAGCGGATTTCATTGCAATGCGGACACAGCCCCTTACTTGCAAGCGGCGGAAGCGGAGACGCTCTGAGCGGACTCATAGGCGCTTTCATCTGCGGCGGCATGAGTTTATATATGAGTATGAAGTGCGCGGCTTTTATATTGGTTTACTCCGCAAAAAATCTTGAAAGCGAATATGGAGATTTTGGCGCCGGCGCGGTAAAAATAACGGAAAATATTTCTAAAGCAGTTAATTTAATTAAAAACCAACAAAAGGAGATATAACAAATGATGACCGCAGGCGATATTATGACGAAAAAGGTAATAGTTTTAAACGAAGAAGACGAAATAAAAAAGGCGGCCGATATTTTTCTTAAAGATAAAATAAACGCTATTCCCGTTGTAAACGCCGATAAAAAATTATGCGGAATAGTTTCCGAAACCGACCTCGTATATCAGGAGTCCAATCTTCATATACCTACGGTTTTTACTATTTTCGACAGCATATTTTATCTTGGAACCTCAAAGCATTTTAAAGAAGACGTAAGCAAAATAACGGCTACTAAAATTAAGGATATCATGAATAAAGACGTTTTTTACGCTAAAGAGACGGACGATATCTACGGTCTGGCAACCGTTATGGCGGATAAAAAGTTTTACTCTATTCCTGTAGTAAACGACGATAAAAAAATTATAGGCGTAGTTTCGAGATACGATATAATCAAAGCAATGTCCGCTGCTAAAAATAAACCAGAAAAATAATTTTGTATGCCGGACGTTAAACTGCAGAAGTTTGAAACTTTTGAATCGGATTCGCCCGAAAACACGGAATTAATTGCGGCGAAATTTGCAAAACAATTAAGGCCTTCGGATTTTATAGCTTTAAACGGTCCTCTGGGAGCGGGGAAAACAAAATTTACGTCGGGAGTTATACGTTTTTTTTGCGGCGATACGATTGCGGCAAGCCCTACTTATTCTATAATGAATAAGTACCGGTGCGGCGGCATTAACGTAAACCATTTCGATTTTTACAGGCTGAAGACCGTTTATGACCTTGAAAACTGCGGATTTTTCGATTCGCTTGAAGGCGGAAACCTGACTATAGCGGAATGGACGGATACGGTAAAAATAGACTACGGAAAATATGCGGAGGGGAACTATTATTCAATAAATATCAGGATAATCGGCAGTAAAACAAATAAAGAAAAAAGAAATATAAAAATAGAAAAAATTTTATAAATAAAATATAATTATACTTTTGGAGGTTAATTTTTGGAAAAATTCGACGTTTGCATTATCGGAGGCGGCCCGGCAGGGTACGTAAGCGCATTAAAGTGCGCTATTAACGGCTTGTCTGCAGCAATTATCGAAAAAGAAAGATTCGGCGGCACCTGCCTGAACAGGGGATGCATCCCGACAAAAGTTCTTTATTCTAAGGCAAAATATCTGAAAAGACTTAAAGAACCTGAACGGGGGTTTTCCGTAAGCGGATTTAATTTTAATTTTGACGAGATAATAAATTATAAAGACGAGGTTGTGTCTTCCCTCACAGGCGGCGTCGAAAAATTATTAAAGGCAAGAAAGGTTAATATTTTTTACGGCACGGGAAAAATTGCCGGCAAAAAAGGGACGGCCTTTCAGGTAGAAATAAATTCAAAAGACGATTTAAGCTCCGAAATTTCGGCCGATAAAGTTATCGTCGCTACAGGCTCCGTTCCTCTTATGATACCGGCTTTTAACATAGACCATAAAAATATAATAACCTCGGACGAAGCCCTTTCGTTAAGAACTATACCCGG
>JAJYZM010000128.1 GCA_021799935.1 bacterium
GGGTTTTTCCCGCCCAGCCCGGTACCGGGTGAATCGGCTTTAGATTAAGGACCGCTCCTTCGAGCCATTTTGATTTTATGGGGCGGCCGAACCTGTCCCTCGGCGTGTGGCAATCGGCGCATTTGCTGACATCTTCCACCAAATACCTGCCGCGGTTTATAAGCCGGGCGCTGTTAGAAATGTGACGCGTTTGTCCCGCTTCGGTTGTTTTGATTGCAACTGTAAAAAACAAAGCAGCGGAACCAAGAATTAATACACCAGCCTGAGCCGGCTTTGCGTTTGTAAAAACGTATGCGCCGGAGGCGGTTATAAAAAATACCGCAAATAATAAGTAAACGATAAAGCGTTTCATGATATACCTCATTTTAAATTATACTATAAATATAGTTTTCAACTTTATAATTTCTATATTATATTTCTTAAAAGATTCTTTGCAAACTATCTGTCGTTTTTATGGCTTTTGTCTTTTAATTACGGCAAAACTAAAATTATTATATCTAAAAATATAATTAATTAGATTAATTGATGTAAGGTAAGCATATAAATAAAGGGGGGTTTTTTAGTTTTTAGTTAATGTTCTATCGGCAAATTGGAGAATTTATATTTCAGCTATGCTATAATAATGGAATAGAAATTTTTAGAGGATATTTATTATGGGAGCATTATCTAAGAGCGTTGAAAAATTTGATAAAAGTATTACGCGGGAAATACTGATAGAAAATTCTAAAATATTGGATAAAGATGAGATATACCTAAATCTCAAAGATTTGCCGCCTGAAATTAACCGTGACAATTTCTGGTCTTATAACAAGAATGATTCAATTTTGCCTGACAGAATAATAATAGAACATATATTAATTTATGGAGATTTGAACGAGATAGCGGCGCTGTTTAAAATTATTCCTGCGGATAGAATTATAAAAGTGCACAGGTTATTTATAAAACCTCAAAATAAATATAACGACCCAAAACTTTTTCGGTTACTGGATTTTATTTTACCAATTTTTAAAAAAAATGTGGCCTAAAAATACTGAAGAAATACTGAAAATTTTAGGAAAAGAAGAGGAAATTATCTTAAGCACAGGTTTTCGGAAGACATAGACCTTTTCACCGCTCAAGATGTTTTAGATGAAAATCGGATGTATAAACTTCTTAAGAAACTAGATGATAAAAAAATTAAAATTATTCCGAGATTTTCTAAATTCAATATAAAAAACCAGCTTATACAATATGATTACGTTTTTGACAAAACTAAAGTTACCTTTTATGCCTACGGGTTTGATTTTATATCTGAAAAAGAAAACTCCGAAATACTATTCGATAACCTAAAAATAGCCAAAATAAAAATCTTAATGGCTATGAAAACCACGGTATTGAATTACAGAGGTAAACTTAGGGATTATTACGACCTTTATGTTTTATCGAAAAAGTTCGGTTTAAATAAATTAATAGAAGAAACTTTAAAAATTCAACCGTTATTCTATAATGAAAAATTATTTTTAAAACAACTTACGGGGTTAATAGATATTAAAGAAAATTTTTTGAGCAATAACTTAAAACCTTCATATAATGTAAGTAAAACAGAAATTGAAGAATATTTTGAAAAAGAAATTGAAGAATATTTAAAAGATAAATACGGCGATAAAAATAAGGTTTAAACCGCTCCCACCCTGTTTCTTAAAATATAAAAATTCAAATTCTTTTTTGGATTTATCGTAGTATGACTCTAACACAAATATAATTTCTATAATTACAAGCGAATTGGTAACCAATAAAATCTTTCCTAAAGAGGCCTTTTTAAATATTTCTTCGATTTTATCGGAAATAGTTTTATTGTCGTTTATTAGTACCTCCAAATATTAAAATTCCTACTTATTTATTTTAGCATTACTTTTTTAAAAAGCAATAAAACCATTTTTAGTAAATCAAAAGATTGCTAAGAGAAAGATATATAACCGAAGATATGCTTAACGGCAGTCATAACATCCACCACGGAACCGCTATAACTTTAGAGTGGAGCCATTTAACGCTATTTCCCGAATGGACGATGACGCCTCTGATTGCATTCGGGAAATTTTCTATAAATTCTATTATATTTTTTGCATCTTCGAACACTGGATTGTCTGAAATTTTAACTTCAAACGCAACAATTTCCCTCCCATGCTCAAGTATAAAATCTACTTCCTTGCCTGCCGTAGTTTTATAGTAAAATATTTGGCTTTTCGGGGTCATCAGTTCCGAATAGACCTTAAGATGGAGATAGACCATAGTTTCAAAAAAACTGCCCAGTTCTCTAGATTCGCTTAAATGGGAGGTATCGTAATATCCTGCTAAATATACGCTTAAGGCGGGATCTACGAAAAATATCTTGGGCATTTTCATAATCCTTTTAATTTTATTTGAATAAAATGCGGGAATCTGCTTTATTATATTTGAAATTTCAAGAAGTTTTATATACCTGTGAACGGACGATTGGCTTATGCCCGAGTCTCTTGCTATTTCGGATTGATTTAATAAGTTTCCCGTTCTTAGCGCAAGAGACGCCATTACTTTCCTAAAATCTATCAGCGATTCTATCTGCGATAATTCTCTTAAGTCTCTTTCAAGATATGTTCTAGTGTAGCCTTCCCACCAAAGTACGATTTCTTTTTCACCGTTTAAATTTAACAGCGGCGGCATAAAGCCTCTGAATATAAGTGGAAGCGGGGCAACTTGTGCGGCTATAACGTTATCTGCCGTCTTTAAATTAAAGTCTTTTTTCCATAAATGCGCGAACAATCCTTCTCCTTTTCCTTGTATTTCCGCATAGACCATCGGCTGCATTTCAAAATATGCGGCTCTTCCCGCAAGAGTTTCGGATACGTTTTTCATCAATAAAAGATTGGAAGAGCCTGAGAGTATAAAACGCATATTTCTATCTGAACCGTCCACTGCCAACTTTACGGCGTTAAGAACTTCGGGGACTTTTTGAACTTCGTCTATGATAATGCGGTTATAATCTTTCCATAACGAAGCCGGATCTTTTTTAGCCTGCTCCTGATAAGAATAATCGTCAAAATTTATATATTTAAAGTCTTTAAATTCGTTTTTTAAAAAAGTGCTTTTGCCTACCTGTCTTGCACCTGTAATTACGATTACGGGAAAACTTTTTACCGCCGGCAAAACATTATTAAGAAGAAGTCTTTTTTTATAATTTAATTCACTGCTTGAATAATTATTATTCATATCTAGAATAATAATTCATTAAATTAAAATTGTCAAATATTTTTATAATTATATAGTCTAAAGGCGATAATTTTGATTTTATACTTTAAATGATATAAAATAAACTTACTAATTTTGTGTATTTTAATATGTCAAGAAAAAATCGACTTCTTTAGTTAAGACTTACAAATTTACTAATTATGAATAGGTGGAAGGACTGGTACGAACAGGGAAAAAGGGATTTTGAAAGGGCTAATTTGGATTTTGATTATGCATACTATGAATGGGCATGTTTTACTTCCGAACAGGCCGCCGAAAAAGCTATAAAAGCTCTTGGTTTAAAGTACGGAATAACGTTATGGGGACATTCCTTGAACGCTATGCTTAATATTATTCTATCAAAAAAAGACTCATTAACGACCGGCTTAACGACCGACATCCATAAAAATAAAACCGCCGGTTTGGACAATATAGGCGACATTATAGAAAAAGCTAAATTATTAGATCTGTATTATATACCTTCAAGATACCCGGACGGATTTCCGGAGGGAAAACCTTCTTCCAATTTTTTAAAATAAGTATCCTGATTTTCGAAATAAAATGGATAAAAACCTTTTTTGGAAAGAATGTCTTATTTAGAGGCTATCTCGTTTAGAGTCTTGCAGGATTCTAAAGAGCTCTATGACGAGTTTCGTTTTGAATTCCGGCGAAAAATTCCTGCGGTTTTTGCTCATTTTAGTTTACCCATTTAAATTTGATTTTTTTTAAATTCCTTAATTTAATTCTAACAGATTTTTAAGTTGCGGAATAAGAAATTTAAAAGTTCTGTTCAGATTTATGGGTTCATTATAGATATCGTCGGGATATATTTTTCTTAAAGCGTAACCCATAATAATAATCGTTCAACGTTTAATTTTTAGATGAATTTAATTAATATAAATAAAATATAAAGGGTAGCAGCTTATTCGCTTATTGAATATTTTTGCCTTACTGCAATATAATAATCATATCATAAATTATATCATAAAATAAAAGATTAATCGGTTAAAAAATAAGGTCTGATTTATTTATTCCGTTACTGTCCCTTAATACACGCTGCCTTTCTTCTCTTACGGATTGGTAACGTACTTATATCCTTCTTTTCTCAGTTCGTAAACCTTTAAAAGTCCCATGGGAACGGGAGTTACCCCTTTTATGAGAGTCGCCCTTACTAGGTTGTTAAGAATCATTGCATTGTAGCAGACATAGAACTTTACGCCCTCTTTGGAATATTTATGTATGTAGGCTGCTATCGTCTTATCGGTATTGTTCATAAGAAGGGATATGACGCCGTAGAAGACTACGGCAAGTTTTATCTTTTCATGGTGAAGATGGGTATATCTTAACATATAATATATGTTGCCGAATGTT
>JAJYZM010000129.1 GCA_021799935.1 bacterium
ATAAAAAATGCAGGCGCCGTATTCATGGGGGCAAATACTCCCGAATCGCTTGGAGATTACGTAGCCGGTCCAAGCCACGTGCTTCCTACCGGCGGCACTGCAAGGTTTTTTTCCCCTTTGGATACGGTCTCATTTCTTAAAAGAACAAGCGTTATTTATTCGAGCCCCGATTTTCTATTAAAAAGCGCAAAAGACGTCAATTTCTTTTCTGAAATAGAAGGATTAAGCGCGCATAACGAATCCGTAAGTTTGAGAATAAAAAAGATAAAATAATTATGTCTTCGTTTAATATAGATAATTTTATTAAAAACAGCGTCCGCAAGCTAAAAGCATATAAAGTTACCGAAATAGATCCGCTTCAAAAAGCGTTAAAACTCGACGCAAACGAATCTAATTATATTCTAAGCAAAAATATTAAAAAGAAATATGCCGATTATATAAAAAACACGCTGATAAATCTTTACCCCGACCCTAATTCTAAAAATCTGCTTGAGTCCGTAGAAAAATTTTACGGGATTTCGTCCAAAAATTTTATTTTCGGCAACGGTTCCGATGAACTGATATCTATTATTCTGCTTAGTTTAAAGAAAGACGTTACGGTAAATATACCTTCGCCTTCTTTTTCAATGTACGAAATTATAGCTAAATATAACGATTTAAACGCAAAAATAATAAAATTAAACGATAAAAATTTTGATTTACCCGATAATATAGCGATAGTTAAAGATAAAAACCAGAAAAATTTATTTTTTTTCAGCTATCCCAATAATCCTACGGGCAATCATTTTAACCGCAAAATTATATACGGTCTTTTGGAAAACAAAAACAATTTAGTCGTAGTGGATGAAGCGTATATATTCTTTTCGGACGAAAAGTCTTTTTTATATGAACTGCCGAAGTACGAAAATTTAATAGTTTTAAAAACTTTTTCCAAAATAGGTCTTGCAGGATTAAGATTCGGACTGCTTTTTTCAGGCGATAAACTTATAAACGAATTTAAAAAAATAAAATTACCGTATAATATAAATTCCTTAACGTTGAGTTCCATAGAATTTTTTTTAAAAAATTTTGACGAATTTGCAAAAAATATAAAAAAGACGGTAAAACAAAGAAAAGTTTTATACGAAAAATTAAAAGTTTTGCCTTTTATTAAAGTTTATCGTTCCGACGCAAATTTTTTACTTATAAAACTCAACGACAAAAAATATAAGGTTAAATTCGATAATTTTTTAAACGGGAATAATATAATAATAAGAAATTTTACCGGCGATATGGAGCTTTATTACAGAATAACCGTAGGTACTGCAAATGAAAATAAAAAATTAGCCGATTATTTTATAGAGTTCTCGGAGAGTTTATAAAAAGGAGTTTTTTAAAAATATAATTACGCCGTTTTAATATGCTATAATGAAATAAAAGTTTAATAATATATTCTTCGGGAAGGTAAAATTTGCATGCCGGAAAAAAATACGATAAAAAAAAAGGCAAGAAAAGGTAAATTTATAAGAAAGACTGCAGAAACAGATATAAAACTGGAATTAAATATCGATGGAAAAGGAAACTATAAAATCGATACGGGCGTTCCGTTTTTCAATCATATGCTGGAGCAGTTTTCAAAACATTCCGGATGCGATATATCTCTTAAAGCGAAAGGCGATATAGGAGTGGATCTGCATCATCTCATAGAAGATACCGGTATAGTTATAGGACATGCATTTAAAGAATTATCCGGTGATAAGAGAGGCATCAAAAGATACGGTTTCTCATCCGTTCCTATGGATGAATCGCTTGTTCAATCCACGGCAGATTTTTGCGGCAGATCGTTTTTCGTTTACAGATTTATGGGAGAAGATATATCTCAATCAGGTAAAGAATTTTTAAAATCTTCGTTAAGGATTTCCAAACAGGAATCGCGTGAAATATTGGTAGATAAATTTTTTTACGTATATTCTAACGTTTTTTTCGATGCGGTTTGTAAAAATGCACTTATAAGTCTCCATATAAATATTCAATACGGATCGAACATACATCACATGGTCGAGGCAGTCTTCAAATCTGCCGGAAGAGCGGTTTCGGACGCTCTTCAAATCGCCGGCTATTCTGGAATTCCTTCTACTAAAGGAAGCATATAAAAAATGAAAAAGATGTATAAATTATTAATATTCTGCCTTATGTTATTTGCGGTTTTAGCAGGAGTTATACAGTTTAAAGAGCGGAAAACTTATGCTTTTTCACAAAATATAACTCATATTAAAAGGATTTTTATAAACCGCGCTAACGGAACTATAGATATTTTTACAACCGGCAGCAAACCTTTTTATATAAAATATTTATTTCAAAACGGGTATAAAAAATATTTTATTTTAGTTTTTGGACATGCAGTTTTGTACGGACGCGGCAATAAGATAAAAAACCCTTTTCCGGATGTATTTTCCATATCTTACTCCCAGTTTAGTGCGGCTCCTAAATATTCGGTTCATTTGGTTTTAAGACAAAATTCTTTGAGTAAGCCTTATGTTAAAACGGTCGCCGCAGGAAATAATAAATATGAGACGGTAGTTTATGCTTCAAAAGCCGAAGCGTATTTTGCGAAAAAAACACCTGCCGTTAAAAGCCGCATAAATAATGTTCCGGTAAAAGCCGCAAATTTTAACGTGTTCATAGATGCCGGACACGGCGGCGGAGATCCTGGAGGCATAGGACCCATGGGCCTTCCGGAAAGTTTCGTTAACTTAAGCATTGCTTTAAAGCTTAGAAAACTTCTTGAAGCTAAAGGAATTAAAACGGAGATAGACAGGACGTCTAACGTGTTCGTAAGCCTTCAGCAAAGAGCGGCGCTGGCTAATCAAAGCGGAGCAAATCTATTTATAGGATTATACTGCAATTCTCAGGTAGTTCCATATCTTTACGGGACTACGACATATTATTTTCACGGAAATTCGTATCAATTCGCAAAATATTTAGAACATTACGTTTCATCTACATTAAACTTAAAATACGACGGAATACTAAGGGACGACCTTTACGTATTGAGGTTTACTACTATGCCCGCCGTAGTAATAGAGTATGCATATATTTCCAATCCTTATGAGGAACATCTTTTGGCTTCTTCTACTTTTAGGCAGATGATTGCCGATGCAATAGCCAACGCTATTTACAAATATTTTATAATTGATAAAAGATAGATGGATATATAAAAAAATGGAAAAAAAAATAGCCGTTATAGATTACGGAATGGGGAATCTTAAGAACGTTAAAAACGCTTTTAGCTTTTTAGGTTATTCCGCTAAAATAACCGGCGGTTTTGAAGACATAAAAAATGCGACGCATTTAGTGCTGCCGGGAGTAGGCGGTTTTAAGGACGCTATGGCGACTTTAAAAAGAAATGAGTTGGTTAATCCTATTAAAGATGCAATAACCGAAGGCAAAAAATTTCTTGGAATATGTCTGGGAATGCAGCTTTTGTTTGAAACTTCCGAAGAATTCGGTTATAGCGAAGGACTCGGAATTTTTAAAGGAAAAGTAGTCAAGTTTGACGAAAATGCAGTAAACCTAATTCCTCATATAGGATGGAACGATATAGAAATATTAAAACCCTTAGAAGAGTTTAAAGGAATAGAAGACAAAAGTTTTTTTTATTTTCTTCATTCTTATTATTGCGTTCCGGAAGAAGATATTACTGCGGCTGTTTGCGATTATTACGGTAAATTTACGGCCTGCGTTAAAAAAGATAATATTTTTGCATGTCAGTTTCATCCGGAAAAAAGCCATAAAGAAGGACTATCTTTGCTTAAAAATTTCATAGAAAGTTAAAACTTAAGTAAAATTAAATCTAAATAAAAAATATGATTATTATACCTGCCGTCGATATACTGGGTTCTAAGTGCGTTAGGCTTACTATGGGTGATTACGACGTAAAAAAAGAGTATCAAATTTCTCCTGTTGAGGCGGCTCTTAACTGGCAAAATAACGGCGCTAAAAGGCTTCATATAGTGGACCTTGACGGAGCTAAGTCCGGAAATCCCGATAATTACGAGATAATAAAAGATATAATTAAATCGGTAGATATTCCCGTAGAGGTGGGAGGAGGAATAAGGAATAACGACGTTATAGACCTTTATTTTAATGCCGGAGCGTCTTATATAGTTTTAGGCTCTATACTGTTTAAAGATATAAATTCCGTTAAAGATTCTTTGGTTAAATATAAGGGTAGGATTATAGGCGGTATAGATTTTTACGACGACAAGATAGCCATATACGGATGGAAAGAGTATGTCGAAGTTCCTGCGGGCGAAGCAGTAAAGAGCTTAAAAGAAAAATACGGCATAGAAACTTTTATATTTACGGATATTAAAAAAGACGGAATGCTGGAAGGAGTTAATTTAAATCTCATTACCGAACTTGCAAAATTGAAAGTCGATATAATCGCTTCGGGAGGGGTTTCCGGGTTAGACGACGTCAAAAAACTTAAGGAACTTAATATAGATTCTTTAAAAGGCGTAATAATAGGAAAAGCTCTTTACGACGGAAGAATAGATTTAAAAAAAGCTAATGCTTTATTGGGATAAACTTATGCTTGCA
>JAJYZM010000004.1 GCA_021799935.1 bacterium
CGAACTCCGGCATTTCAAGATGGCAGTGCGAATCTATCATTTTTTATTAATTTTATTCTTCAAATTTTATTCTCGGAAACAGAATTTCGGCTTTTTCCGATATGCGGCATCCGTCTTTAAATAATTCACTGCAATGAGCCGCCGTATCTTCGGGGCGCACTGAAAAACCGGCAGAATCGAACGGCTTAATATTAAATATGCCGTTAATTTTTTTTGACGTTTCCGGCATAAACGGGTAAATCAGATAAGATATATGATAAATAGAAACGGCGGCGGTTTTCAGTATTTTCAATAAGACAGTCTTTTCTTCCGGGTCTTCGATATTTAATTTCCAAGGGGCGGAATCGTTTATATATTTATTGAGGGTGTTTATAAACCTGAAGATATCTTCCAAAATCTTCGCAAAATCGTAATCGTCGTATCCGGCGTCTAAACCGCCTAAAATACGGTAAGCGGTTTTTAAAACAGCTGCGTCTTCCGGAACGTCCGCCCCCGGAACCGCCCCTCCCGTATATTTATTTAACATTGCGGCGGTTCTGGAAACTAAATTTCCAAGGTCGTTTGCAAGCCCGGAATTATATCTCACGACGAAATTATCGATATTGAAGTCGCCGTCTAAGCCGAGGGTGATTTCGCTTAAAAGATAATACCTTAGAGCGTCGGGACCGAATTTATTAATCAACGATACTGGATCTACTACGTTTCCAAGGGACTTCGACATCTTCCTGCCGTCGGTAAGCCACCAGCCGTGAGCCATTACGGTTTTAGGCGGCTCTATTCCCAAAGCGAAAAGCATAATGGGCCAGTAAACCGCGTGAAATTTAAGAATATCTTTTCCCACTATATGGTTGACGGATTTAAAAAAGTGCATAAAATCGGGATTTTTACCGGCTATAAAATCTTCGTATCCTATGCCGGTCAGGTAGTTTAGAAGAGCGTCGAACCAGACGTATATGACGTGTTTATCGTCGCCCGGCACCGGAATTCCCCATTTAAAAGAAGTCCTGGATATGCTTAAATTTTTCAGCCCTTCGTTTACGAATGATAAAACCTCGTTTTTTCTGAAATCAGGTTTTATAAAACCGGGATTGCCGGCGATATAATCTAAAAGTTTTTTCTCGTATTTGTCTAATTTTAAAAAATAGCTCTCCTCTTTGACTTTAACCGCCTGCCTTCCGCACTGCGGACATTTGCCTTCCATGAGGGATTTTTCGGTAAGAAAGGTTTCGCAGGGAGTGCAATACCATCCTTCGTATTCGGACAGATATACGTCCCCGTTTTCCAATAATTTTTTGAAAGCGGTTTGTACGGTTCTTATATGGTCGGCATCGGTAGTCCTGATAAACCTGTCATACGATATATTTAGCTCCGAAAAAAGCTCTTTAAATTTAATATGCACGGAATCGGCAAGGCCTTTAGGAGTCGCGCCTCTTAAATCGGCTTCTTTTTCTATTTTTAAGCCGTGTTCGTCCGTTCCAGTAAGAAAAAAAACGCTATAGCCGGAAAGCCTTTTAAATCTGGCTATGGAATCGGCTATTACCGTGGAATAAGCATGCCCTATATGCGGCTTATCGTTTACGTAATAAATAGGGGTGGTAACGTAGAAATAGCCGTTAATTTTGCCGCTGCCGCAATTATTATTTCTCATAACCGTCGTCCGTAAAAGCGCCGGCCGGCGCTTCCTCTGCCTCCGTCTCCTTTTTTTCCCCTGTTTCAGTTTCCGCTAACGATTCTTCTTCGTTTCGGCCGGCGGCGGCATATTTATCTCCGCAGACATTCTCGTCCTGCACCGGAGGGTCGAAGGCGAGACAGCATAGAAGCCTGCCGCAGTAGCCTACAAATTTGCTCGTATTCTGGCATTGTATTTTGGTTATTTTAGAAGTTACGGCATTCATCTCGTTTACTATTGAATTGCAGCAGCAGACTCTTCCGCAAACGCCTATTCCGCCTAAAATTTTACATTCGTCGCGGATATTAATCTGGCGCATTTCTATTCTTAAATGAAACCTCGCGGCGAGAATTTTCACAAGTTCTCTAAAATCTACCCTCTCCTCTGCGCTGTAATAAAATACCAGTTTATTTTCCGAAGGCATATATTTAACCATCAGCAGTTTCATTACAAGTTTGAGTTCTTCCGTATTTTTCCTGCAGAAATCCATGCCTTCATCCTCTACCCGATAATGTATATATTTTTCGCCGGTTTCAAAAGGGAAAAGTTTTCTTATTATGGAACAGGAGGGCAGCGGGTTAGGGATATTAGCGCCATCCTCAAAAGATTTAACTTCTCCCGAAACGGTTCCCAAATAAATAATTTTATTCTGCTCTACAAGCACCCTGTCGTTCAAGAAAAGTTCGGGGATTTTCGTAACGCATTCTAATTTGTAACCCATTTCGATTATTTTTACTTCAGCCGTTCTCATTTTTTATCTTTTATATAATTTTTAAAAGTTTATAAGGACAAAAGCCCGGAAAAATAGGAATCGGATGCTATAGATTTGTTCAGATTATAGCTGTTAATTTTTTCTATATGGTCTACGGTCGATTCTATCATATGACCGATATCTTTTGAAGATAACGGCGAATCTAAAGCAAACTTCCTTATTTTGTCGGCAATATCTTCATTATACAATAATTTTTCATTTTTTAACATCTTATAAATATAAATATCCCTGAGGATAAATAAAATTAATTCAAAATCTTCTTTCTCCGCGGCATTAAATTTAACCGATATATCGTAAGGATTTCTGCCGCAGGCTTTATTTTTATATTCCGCAAATAATTCTTTAAAAATTATATCTATTAAAAAATCTCTCTTCTCCAAATATTTACCCTCGATAAGCCCGCGAAAAGCGGAGTAACTGCCTCTCGAAAGTTTAGAATAAAATTTTAGCGTTTCTTCGGAGAGAGCCGGAAATTCCGATTTAAAAACTTCCGATAAAACTTCGTCCGGAATCGGGCTGAATCCCAGCAAAAGACATCTCGATACTACGGTCGGCAAAAGCATGCCGCCGTTGGATGCCGTCAAAATGAATACGGTTTTTTCCCGCGGCTCTTCGAGCATTTTTAATAATGCGTTTGCGGCCGAAGCGTTCATAGAAGAAGCTTCGTCTATAATAATAAATCTGTATCCCGGATAAGCCGGGGTTAAACCGAGAAATGAATCTATTTTGTGAATGCTTTCTATTTTAACGGCGCTTCCCGAAGGCTCTATAATCAAAAGACTGCGGCTTGAGCCGTTTAAAAAACTTAAACAGGAAGGACATTTCCCGCAAAAATTCAGAGGGGGGGAACCGCCGCCTTCGCCGGCAAAAGCTCTGTAATCCCCGCATAAAACCGAAGCCGCAAATGCGGCTGCCGTAAATCTTTTTCCTATGTTTTTCTGTCCGTAAAATAAAAGTCCGGAAGGCATTCTGCCGCTAAAAAACAAACCCTTTAAAAACTCTAACTGTTTTTTATGCCCGACAATATTTGAAATATCGTAATTTTTATAATCCGAATCCATAAATTAATCCGTAAAATTAATCCTTTTTTCTAACATTTTCAAAATATCCGCTTCAATCTTATCCGCCGTATTTTCGGGCGGCGAGGAAGCGTCTATAACTTTAATCCGTTCGCGGTATTTTTCCGAAAGCCGCAGATAATTATTCCTGACCGAATTAAAAAAACCGGGCGGACGGGAATCGAAACCGTCGATTTTAGAAATCCTGCCGTTTAATCTGCTTAAAGCCTTTTCGGGTTCTAAATCGAATAAATAAGTCCTGTCTATAGAAAATTTTTTCTGCTCGAGAATAAATTCATTTACGCCGAGTATAAACTCTTTTAATTTTTTATTTTCGTCCGTGCCGCTTAATCCGGCCGTCTGGTAGGCATAGGTAGAATCGATAAATCTGTCGCAGATTATAACGTCGAAACGGTGTAATTCGGCCTTGATTTTATCGATATGGACGGTTCTGTCGGCGGAAAATAGAAACAGCGAAGCCAGAACGTCTTCCGCTCCGGCTCCGCCGGAGCATAAAATTTCGCTCCTAATGAATTTTCCGAGCGGCGTTTCGGTAGGTTCTTTTACGGGCATTACTTTGTATCCGTCTTTCTCCAAACGCGCGCTTATAATTCCGGAAACGGTAGTCTTGCCTGAACCGTCTATTCCTTCAAGGGTTATAAAAATACCCATATAGTATTATTTATTTAAAGATATTTAAAAATCTTAATAAAATAAATTTCTTTTTACGGTTTTTATTTTACCATAACTGCCGCAAAAGTTGTTAGAAAATCCTTCAAATCCAACCGGCAGTACGTAAATAAATAAATCGGATACCTTTTAAAAAAAAGTTGTTATATAATATACGGCTATATGAATATAGATTTATTCGATTATAAATTCGACGAAAAGCGGATTGCGAAATATCCCGCGACCGACAGGGGGGAGGCAAAACTGCTTGCGGTGGACGTCCGGAATTTCAAAATGGAACATAAAAAATTCTATGAAATAACCGAATTTATAAATAAAGGCGACGTCGTAGCCGTTAACAACTCTTACGTAAAAAAGGCCAGAATATTCGGACAAAGGGCTTCCGGCGGCAAAGTAGAAATATTCGTAACCGAATTTCCTATGAAAATATCCTTTCCTTTAAAACTTAAAGCCATCCTGAAATCCCACAAAACCGTCAGGGAGGGCGAGGAAATCGCAGTAAGCGGCCGCCGGCCGGACATTCAAAACCCGCAGGCGGTTTTTAAAACCATAAAGGCGGTTAAAAATTACGGGGGCGGAAATTACGAAATATTAATAAAAACTAAGCAGGCTCACGATTATATTTTCGGCAAATGCGCTTTAATTCCGCTTCCCCCGTATATAAAACGGGCGGCTGAAAAAACAGACGATTTATATTACCAGACGGTTTACGCCGACGGTTCGGCTGGATTTTCCGTAGCCGCCCCTACCGCAGGCCTTCACTTTAACGATAAAATTATAAGGCGGATAAAAGATAAAGGCGGCATTTTCACCGCGGTTTCTTTAAATATAGGGCTTGGCACTTTTCTTCCCGTAAGAACCGCCGACATAAGAGAGCATAACATACATAAAGAAACTTATTCTATTTCTAAAGAAACGGCGGATGCGATAAATAACGCCGTAAAATCGGGCAATAAAATAATATTGACTGGAACTTCTACAGTCAGATGCTTAGAATCTTCAACCGGGTCGGACGGCGGCGCCGAAACCTTTCCCTGCGAAAATATCGAGACCGCGCTGTATATTTATCCCGGCTATAAATTTAAAATTACTAAAAATCTCATTACGAATTTTCATCAGCCTAAATCTTCCCTTTACATTATGATTTGCGCTCTTATAGGCATAGACAAAACCAGGGCGGTTTATGAAGAAGCGATAAATAAGGGCTACTCGCTTTTCAGCTACGGAGACGCAATGTATCTGTATAACATATAACACATAACATATATAATTTAATATGGCGTTTAAAATAATAAATAAAGACGCGCGCACCGCCGCAAGAACAGGTCTGCTCGAAACTAAAAACGGAATAATAGAAACGCCCGTTTTTATGCCCGTGGGAACCATAGGCACCGTAAAATCCCTGTCGCCTTTCGAAATATACGACGAAGGCTTCAAAATTATGCTGTCGAACACGTATCATCTATTTTTAAGGCCGGGAACCGGCGTAATCGAAAAATTCGGTTCCCTGAGAAACTTTACCGGATACAAAGGCTCTATTTTAACCGATTCGGGCGGGTTTCAAATTTTCAGCCTTGCAAAATTCGCAAAAATTAAAGCCGAAGGCGTAGAGTTTATGTCTCATATAGACGGAGAAACTCATTTTTTTACGCCCGAGCGCGTAATAGAAATACAGAAGACTTTGGATTCGGATATAATGATGCAGTTGGACGTTTTTTCCGGACCGGACGCGAAAAGGGAAAAGGCGGAAAAAGATTTAGAAACTACTTTAAGATGGGCAGAAAAATCCGTTGCGGCAAAAAATGCCGGGGAAGCCGTCCGTCCGCCTGTCGAAAGCAAGACGGCGGCAAAAAACGGCAGACTGCTCTTCCTGATAACTCAGGGCAATTTCTTTGAAGATTTGAGGGAAAAATCCGCCCGCATAATGTCCGGCATGGATGCCGACGGATATGCGATAGGCGGTCTTGCAGTCGGGGAAACGAAAGAAATTATGCTGAAGATGCTGGAAATTTCGGCATCTAATCTTCCGGAAAATAAGCCCCGTTATCTTATGGGCGTCGGAACGCCTTCGGACATAGTAAATGCAGTATCCCTGGGCGTCGATATGTTCGACTGCGTCCTGCCTACGAGAAACGCAAGGAACGGTTTCGTCTTTACCTCGCACGGAACGGTCAATATAAAAAATTCTTCGTATAAATCGGAGACTCTGCCCGTCGACCCCGAATGCGGCTGTTTTTGCTGTAAAAACTTCAGCGCCGCGTATGTCCGGCATGCCTTTATGAGTAGGGAAATATTTGCGCAGAGGCTTTTGACGGTACATAACCTGCATTTCTACCGGAATTTAATACTGCACATAAGGCGAACTATAGAAAACGGCAGTTTTTACGATTTTTCCAAAAATTATTCATCTTTGTTTTGACTTTCTTTGAATATAAATATAATATAATAAAATTCCGAATTAAATAAAATAATAAATTTAATAGAAAAAGGAGCAAGTATGAAAATTTTATCCGGCTTATCAAGTTTATCCGGCCTGTTCTCGGTTGAAAACGCCTACGCCGCTTCAGGCGCCGCATCCGCTTCCGGAGGCTTGGAATCGACTTTAATGAATTTTGCGCCGCTTATCGCCATCGTGGTAATTTTTTATCTTTTAGTGATACTGCCCCAGCAAAAAAGGACCAAAGAGCATAAAAGGATGATAGAATCTCTTAAGGTAGGAGACGAAGTCCTGACTACGGGGGGCATTTTCGGCGTTATTACCGGAATAGCCGACCAGCTTTTTACTATAGAAATAGCAAAAGACGTTAAAATTAAAATTACCAAAAGCGCCATCGCTACGAAAACTATAAAACAGTAAAAAAAAGTAGAATTTTAACCCGCTATATGCTATATTTTTTAAATATTTATATTTTATAATTTAACAAGTCTAATTTTCTTTTATGGTGGAGATTGATGAAACCGGTTAAAACTCGAGTAATCTTAATAGCCGTATTTATTTTTATATCTTTTTTTTCGATTATCCCTTCCATATACCCGAATACGCCGGGATGGTGGAAAGCCGTAATCGGAAATGCGGAAATGCATCTGGGACTCGACCTTCAGGGCGGAGTGTATCTCGTCGAAAAAGTCGAGGTAGATAAAGCCGTAAAAGAAAAATTATACAAAGACTACTCCGATATAAGAACCTTCATAGAAAGCAAAAATATCGGAAGCGGCAAAGATTTGTCGTTCGAAAACGACCGTATAGTTTTGAGCGGAAATCTCCTGAAAAACAAACAGGCGGTTTCCGGCATTAAAAATTACCTGAAAAACCATCATGTTTCTTTGCAGTTATCCGGCGGCATAATAAATTTTAAGCCGTCGGACCTTGCGCAGTATAAAAAAGAATCCGTCAGCGGCGCAATAGAGGTTATGAGAAACAGGATAGACCAGTTTGGACTTGTTTCTCCTAAAATAGCCCGTCAGGGAAAAGACCTAATAGTCGTCGAAATGCCAGGAGTAAAGAACGTAAAGCAGGCAGTTAAACTCATAGGAAAAACCGCAAGGCTTACTTTTAAGCTTGTGGACGATAAACACGGCATAGCAGAGACAATAAACGGCGAAATCCCTAAAGGCGACGAAATTCTTTACCATACCGCGTTTAATAAATTTACCCATAAAACGACAAAAAGACCTTATCTTATAAAAAAAGCCGTATTAATGAGCGGCGCGTATATCTCAAGCGCAAACGTTCAGATAAACCGCTATAACCAGCCTATTGTCGGGGTTTCTTTAAATTCGCGCGGGGCAAAGCAGTTCGGAAATATCACTACTAAATATACCGGAAAAAGATTAGCCATAATACTCGATAACAACGTTATTTCCGCACCGGTTATTGAAGAACCGATACTCGGAGGAAACGCTTCTATTTCTGGACGGTTTACGATGGCTCAGGCAAACAATCTTGCAATAGCTCTCCGCTCCGGCGCATTGCCTGCACCGGTAAAAATAATACAGAATAACACTGTAGGGCCGACGCTTGGAGCCGACTCTATACACGACGGCATCCTTGCCGCCGTCGTCGGAACTATACTCGTTATCGGATTTATGATATTTTACTATAAACTTTCGGGTTTAATAGCCGATTTTGCCCTTATAGAAAACGTTCTGTTCCTTATGGCGGCGCTTTCCCTTTTCGGAGCAACGCTAACCCTGCCGGGAATTGCAGGAATTATTTTAACTATAGGAATGTCCGTGGACTCCAACGTTCTTATCTTCGAAAGAATCAGGGAAGAGCTCAGGGACGGCAAACCGATAGTTATAGCCATAGAAAACGGATATAATAAAGCCTTTTTTACTATTCTGGATTCCCACGTTACGGCGCTTATAACCGCCGCCGTACTTTTTTACTTCGGTTCCGGCCCGGTAAAAGGTTTTGCGGTCACTCTGTCTCTGGGCATAATGATAAATCTGTTCACTTCTCTGGTGGGCACTAAGGTTATATTCGATACGATATCTAACAAAAAAGAACTTAATAAGCTAAGTATTTAATATAAATATTATAAAAATCATAAATATAAATATGAGGTCGAAAATTGGAATTTATTAAAAACACTCATTATAATTTTATAGCAAAAAGAAAATATTCGTTTGTCTTATCGTCCATCCTGGTAATATTCGGCTTAGTCGAGATTATAGGCATGATAGCGGGAACGGCTAAAATAGGCATAGATTTTACCGGCGGACTTTCTATGGAAATGGCCTTTAAACACAAAATTTCGATTGCTTCGGTAAGGAAAGCCCTCATGCCTGCAGGATTCAAAGACGTAAAGTTAGTAAAAATTAAAGGCAAAAACGATATTATAATCCAGACTAAAGCCGTGGCAAAAGATTTGAACGCATATACGGCTAAAATTAAACAAACGGTTAAAAACGCCTTTAAGAAAAATCCGCCTAAAGTTATAAACAGCGAAATGATAGGGCCGTCGGTAGGAAAAAGGCTTTCGAGAGATGCCGTTATCGCCGTTATCGTATCTATTATCGCGATAATACTTTATATAACATGGCGTTTTGAATTCAGATTCGGCCTTGCGGCGGCGATAGGCCTCGCTCACGACGTGCTTGCCCTCCTCGGAGTAATTTTTATATTTCAAAAGGAGATAACGCTTTTAGTCATAACCGCCGTTTTAACCGTAGCGGGATATTCGCTTACCGATAAAGTCGTAGTTTTCGACAGAATAAGGGAAAATTTGAAAATCGAAACGGAAAAGGCTAAGCATATCGATTTAAAAAACATCGTTAACGTGAGCATCAACGAAGTTTTAACGAGAACGGTCGTTACTTCGCTGACGGTCATACTCGTCGTATTATCGCTGTTTTTCCTCGGAGGCATAGTTTTGCACGACTTTGCTTTTGCTTTATTGCTCGGAGTATTAATAGGAACTTATTCCTCGATATTTATCGCCAGCCCTATTATGGTTATTTTAAACGAGAACCACTATAAATAAATTTAGTATTCGAAAAGTGTATATAAATTTAAAATTAAAATATGGAAAAAGAATATGTTCACCGATATTTAAAAGAACATCTCCCGGTATATTTCAATAATACCGCTTCATCCCTTATTTTAAAAAGAATACTTTCCCAGTTAAATTTCGACCCTTTTTACTCCGATATGTTTACCGGCGGCGATAAAACGCCTCTGGACTTTTTTGTAGACAACTACCTGAATCCTTCCCTTAAATATTTGAACGACCCTTTTCTTATATCGGATATGGAAAAAGCCGTAACCCGCATCTCTAAGGCTCTCTTAAACAACGAATCGATCTGCATATACGGGGACTACGACGTGGACGGAATTACGGCAACGTCTTTCCTTGTTTCCTTTTTAAGGGAATTAAAAAAGGCAATAAAATCGAAACAAATTGGCGGGAGCGGTGAAGGCGGCCATTCTATTTTCTATAAATTGCCCGACAGAATAAAAGACGGTTACGGTCTGGGAATAGAGCCGGTTAATGAAATTTACGATTTTATCGGAGAAAGCGGGGCAAAACCGCTCTCGTTAATGATAACCGTGGATTTGGGAATTACGGGAAAAAAGGAAGTTTTGCATGCAAACTCCAAAAATATAGACGTAATAATATGCGACCACCACGAAGTTCCTTTAAACGGGGAAACGGAGATTTTGCCCGACGCTTTTGCAATACTGAATCCTAAACGCAAGGGCGATAAATTTCCGTTTAAATTTTTACCGGGGGTAGGCATCGCTTTTAATCTCGGCATCGCCCTTAGAAAATATTTAGTAAAAGAACGCCTGCTGAATGAATATCCCAATCTGAAAGATTACTTAGATATCGTATGTTTGGGTATCGTAGCCGATATAGTTCCGATGTACGGAGACAATAGAACGCTCACGCGTTACGGCCTTCAAATACTTAATGCGGGACAAAGACCCGGCATAAAAGAACTCAGGCGCATCTGCGGACTGCATTTCGACAACGTCAACGAATCCGATATAGCATGGAAAATAGCGCCGAAAATAAACGCCGCCGGCAGGGTCGGCAACCCCGCCGTTGCAGTGGAACTTTTAACTCAAAACGATCCTAAAACCGCTTTCGGTCTCGCTCAAGAGCTGGAATCGTTCAACAGAAAAAGACAAATGCTTGAAGACTCCTGCTTTAACGATGCAATCGGCCTCATTAAAGAAAAAACAGGCTGCGAAGAAACCCTGCCGATTATTATATTGAAAGGAGAATCCTGGCATCCGGGCGTAATAGGGATAGTTTCTTCTAAATTAGCGGATTATCTGCAAAAACCGGTTTTGCTTCTTACCGGATTTAAAGAGAGCGTTTATATCGGTTCGGCAAGGTCATGCGGCAATATCGACATATACGCTTTCTTAAAAAATTACGAGCCTTTTTTTTCCAAGTTCGGCGGACATAAAATGGCTTGCGGATTAACAGTGCGAAAGAACGGAGATATAGACGATTTTATCTCCGCGGTTTTAAAAGACTGCAAAAAAAATATTGCCGAAGAAACCGGACAAAGCGGCGCAAAGCCTGACACGGCGGCTGAAGAACCGCGGGATTCCGGAAAACCTGCCGTAAAAAGCGGAATCCCGGAAACGGAATACGACGAAGAAATTAATTTAGATTCCATATCCGATAAAGAACTTTCCGAGGTTATAAAATTAATGTCTCCCTGCGGACCGCTTAACGAAAAACCCAAATTTTTAATTAGAAATATTACGCTTTTAGATATAAACAGGCGCGAGTTTAAAAATAAAAACCAAAAAAAAAATAATGCGGCTAATTGTTATTTTACTTTAAATATAGCAGGCTCCTGCCCGTCGGGAGAGAACGGCAAAACAAAACATAAAGCGATGATGTTCGACAGGCACGGAGCTATAGAAAATATTTTAGGATTGGAAGGCTTAGATAAAAATAAAATTGACGTTGACGGAATTATATTCGAATTTTTTAACGGATATATAAAAATTCTGAATTTCATTTAATACTAAAAATTAAAGCGTATACAAAAGAGTTCGTTTTTGTATGAACGGTAAGGTTAATTATCGGACGGCGGTATGTGGGCGGACGGCTTCTTTTTAAATTTCCATATCAGGGAAGATATAAAAATACCGATTTCGTACATCGAATAAAGCGGCACCGCTATAAAAAACATGGTAACTATATCGGCATGAAAAGCGGCAATGATAAGGCTTATTATCAGGGCATACTTTCTATATTTCTTTAGAAACCCGGGTTTTAATATTCCAGCGAGAGAAAAAAGAGCAGACACTAACGGCAGTTCGAATATCAATCCGAATATCAATCCGAGCCTCAAGGCAAAATTAATATAATGGGTTAAATTTATCAGCGGCGACAGGTTCGGACTCTGATAACTCAAGGAAAAATTGATTACGGCGGGCCATATATAAAAAACCATAAAAATTACGCCGGAAATAAAGAACAGCGTTCCGAAAAACAAAAAAGGCAGTAAATACATTCTTTCCTTTTTTAAAAGACCCGGCTTTATAAACTGCCAGAATTGAAAGAGTATAAAAGGAAGAGCGAGCATAAACCCTAGGATAAGGGATACCTTCACCTGCATAAAAAAAGGTTCTAAAGGCTTAGAATAATGCAGTATATGCTTCGTAAATTTTTTAGGGGTTTTATTTAGCCCGAAAGTATAATAAACCGAAGGAACCTTTTCTTTTATAACATTTTTTGCATATCCTGAAAAATAAGTAATATACGTCGGCTTTTCCAACGGGGTTTCTATGATATTTATCGCTTTATAGGAAAGCCGCCACGAAAAACCCATACATACGACGAGCGCTACAAATATATAAAGTATTCTCTTCCTTAATTCCGAAAAATGCTCTAAAAAAGGCATTCTTCCTTCAACTTTAACGCTTTCTTCTTTTTTTTCGATTTTTTTAACGCTCATCTAAATTATTTTGTTTAGACGGGTAATTTCCACGACGGTTTTCCCCATAATTTCGGAGCCTTCATAATAAAGATTTCCATTAATAATAGCAATATTAATATTTTTACTTAGAGGGTCCGAACTGCCCATTATAGTCTGAAGGTTAAAACCGTTCAAAGGGGCGGATATCCACCCCGATAAATATAATAATAAGGCTTTTTAGCGTGTCCAAAATCGGTCGAAATTGAGCCGATTAAGACTTTTGGACATAAAATTTGAACTTTCCGCCCTCTTCGGAAGAATCCAGCAGTTTGTTGCCGGTTCTGTTGCACCATGCCGTCATATCGTTTTTAGAACCGGGGTCGGTTGAAATTACTTCTAAAACCTGTCCCGAAGTCATCGTGTCGATTTCTTTTTTCGTCTTAACTATCGGCAATGGACACGATAAACCGCTTGCGTCAAGTGTTTTGTTAGGGGTTACCGCCATAATGTTTCCTCCTGGTTAATTTTAAACTTTATTTTAGCTTATTACTTCGCTGTCAAAAAGTCAATAGGAAAAAAAGAAAAAATAGACCGTTTTCTATATTGTCATTCAAGATTGCTATCTGATATAATATCGTATATGAATTTCAGCATACTTATATTTATAGCCGTATTTTCCGTTGCTATAGTAGAGCTCAGCGAGGTCGCGGCAATAGTTTTCGTGGTCGGGGAAGACGTGGGGCTTTCCAGTGCCTTGGCCGGAGGCTTAACAGGATTTATCGGCACTCTTATAATTCTTTTTATAGGAGGCATAGCCCTTATTAAAACCGTACCTATATTCACCGTTAAATTAATAATAGGCGCGGTTCTTATATCGATAGGACTGTATTTTTCTTATAAACTTTTGAGCTTTATATTTTATCTTACGCCTTTTTCTCAAAAAATAGGCGAAAAACCGCTTTTTAAAAAGGCGGAAGCGGCCGTCGTAAAACATCGGAAATGTTCTTTCAGGCATTTCATCGTCGCCTTAAACGCCGTAATCATAGAAGCATTCGAGGTGGCGGTAGTAGCCGTTCCGCTTGCTATTACGGAAAACCAGTGGATTTCGGTAATTTCTGCTCTTATAGTCAGTTCCGTTATAATTTTAATGCTGTCGATTTATTTGCGAAGATATTTCAAAAAAATACCTTCGCACTGGATTAAAGGAATAGCGTCCGTTCTTCTTATCGGTTTCGGAATATACTGGGGGCTTCAGGGATTAAAAATTAACATAGAAGACGACGATTTAGCATTAATAATACCGGCAGTATCTATTATCCTATTCGCCGCATCTTTAATTTTCGATAAAATCGGATATAAAATTAAATGGGATAAAAAAATATGAATGTCCGAATCCCGATTTAGAAACTATTAAATAAATTCCGATATCCAGTCATCGCCAAAAGTAGAAGACGACGAAGCAACCTGCGATGGGGATTGCTTCGCTTTGCTCGCAATGACATTATTAAGCAACTCCGGCAATCCATATATATATAAATCCTATATAGGGATTTCGGTGAAAAGCGGTTTATTTATTTCCTTCGGCTTTATGCCTCGGAGGGAAGGCCAGCGTTACTACCTGTTTTTCGCCTCCGGGCTTTCCGAGAGCTTTTCCGTTATAATTTAAAATAATGCCTCCGGCATTGCCTATTTTGATACTTAATCTTTTTTTTGCTTTCCAGGCTTCCTTGTCTCCGGCATAAAGCATTGAAGTCGCGGTAATGCCGCCGTCTATTTTAACGGCGACCCATGTTCTCTTAACAACGTTTCCTTTTAAAACTACGGCATAGTTAACTTCGGGTTTATGCCCGGCTATTGTTTCCGGTATTTTCACAGGCTTGCCTTTAGCGGACGAAACGCCCTCCGGAACTAACTGTTTGGATACGGATTTAAACGGCAGGGCTATATGTATTCCCGGCGAGGTTTTAATGTATTCGTAAACCTTAATTATCCCATAAGATAAGATTATAACAAGGATGCCCGCAAAAACTATAACTATAATTCTTTTTTTAAATTCCTCGGACTTTTGTATTTCTTCTTTGAATTTTTTCCCTACGATATCTTCTATATGCTTTCCCTTGAAATTTTCTCCGGCATCCGTTTCCAGGAGTGCGGCGGCTTTTGCTTCATCCGCTTTCACGGTTTTAGCAATAAGTTTTACATAACCTTTGAGCAGATGGGGCGAGGAAAATATCGAAAAGTCTTCGGCCTCAATAGCTTCTATATACTGCGCCCTGATTTTAGTAATAAGCGAAACTTCATCTACGGTAAGCCCGATAGATTCCCTGCTGGCTTTGAGATATTCACCAATCCTTTCCGGCGTTTCGCTGTCCATAAAACATGCCTATTTTGAATACAGCATTATTTTTTTTAGATAATCTGAAGATTTCGTTCCGTATACGTTAGTTTTATTCTGTTCATATACGGAAGAAAATATCTTTTTGGCTTTATTATACCTTTTTTGGTTAAAATATATAACTCCCTCGTAATATTTTCCAGGCGTAAAAAACATATCGAGTTCTAAAGCTTTTTTAAAGTTATGCAGGCTCTTGTCTAAATTTCCTTTAATAAGATAATATTTCCCGAGATAATAATACGTTAAAAAATACTTCTTATCGAGCAGTTTAGATATAATTAATATTTTTTTTGCTTTTTCAGGCTTATTTTCCGCAAAATATATTTTTGCCAGCTGGGTATAGCTCTGGTAGGGCCTGTTGTAAAAAGGATTTTCCAGCGCTTTTTTCAGATACGTTTCAGCGGGCGTATAATCTTTTCTTTTAATGTAAATAATAGCCAAATTATAATAGGCATCCGAAAATTTAGGATTAATTCTTACGGCTTCCTTGAAATTTTTTACCGCTTCGGCTTCTCTGGCCGTTTCCATATAAACCATTCCTATGGCATTGTAGTTTTTAGCCGAATAGGGATTTAGATTTTTAGCTTTTATAAACTCCTGCATCGCTTTTATAAAATTTCCGGTCTGATAAAAACCTACGCCGAGCCTGTAATAAAGGTTGGATTTGAGCCTGCTTTTTTTAGGAACCTGAGACAGGCCGCAACCCGATAATGCCGCAAAAACAAACGTTGCGATAAAAAATAAGCCGATAAATTTAAAGGTTTTAATTGCTTTACGCATATTTAATTTATACATATTTAATTTATAATTATAAATATAAACCTATTCCGAAAGTTCTTCGAAATAAGTCATTTCCCTGAATTTTTTAAACCTGCCTTTAATTTCGCCGCCTTTTATGGATAAAAATCTGTTTACCGAAAAGCCTTCTACGGCGAAAGACGCCATTATATTTCCGAATACGAGCGCTTTTTTGAGATTGTCGAACGTCATATCGCCGGTATTGTCGATATATCCTAAGAATCCGCCTGCAAAAGAATCCCCCGCGCCGGTAGGGTCTATCACATTTTCTAATGGATAAGCCGGAACCATAAAGAATTTGTTTTCAAAAAACATAGTGGCTCCGTAAGCGCCCCTTTTCAAAATTAATATTTTTGCGCCGGATTTAAGAATAGTTTTGGCGCACGAAAAAATAGAGGACTCGCCCGTCAAGAGTCTTGCCTCTGATTCGTTTATAATAAATATATCGGTCAGTCCGAGAACTTTCATAAGTTTTTCTTTTTTCCCTTCAATCCAAAAATTCATAGTATCGAGGGCGGCGAGCCTTGGAGCGCCCATCTGTTTTAATGCGTCAAACTGGATATCCGGGTCTATATTGGCAAGAAAAAGCATGTCGTTTTTTGAACCGTGCGGAATGGCCGGTTTAAAAGAAGAAAATACCCCAAGCTCGGTCATAAGGGTTTCCGGGTCGGACATATCGTATCCGTATCTGCCTTTCCACCTGAAAGTTTTTCCCTCTTCCGTCTTTATCCCCTTAACGTCTATCGACCTGTCCTTAAAAACGCTTAGATGCTTCCTGTCGAAATCGTTCCCCACCGTGCCTATAATTTTCACGTCCGTCAAAAAAGACGCCGCCAGCGAAAAATAAGTTGCGGAACCCCCTAGAATATCTCCTGTTTTATCAAAAGGGGTTTCTATATTGTCTATTGCTATTGAGCCTATAACGGTAATAGCCATTCCGCCTCCGTCCGATTATTTTTATGGTTATTTCTTAGTTACGGGAGACTGGACGCCGTAACCCTGTTTTGCGGCAAGATAACCGGTAGTGCCTGCGAGTCCGCCGACAAGCAGAAGGGCACATCCGCTTAAAAAATTTATTGAGCCGAATAAAACCATTGCAAGAGCTATAAGTTTTATTTTTTTCATTTGATTTTAATCCTTCATTTGTTTAAATTTTATTAAATCTTTTAAGGTTAAGGTATTGAAATAAATATTTAAAATTAGTAGAATATAATAAATTTTTCATATATTCTACTATATATAATATTTTAAAATCAAATTAAAAAATAAACGGGGATTTATAATGATGCATAAAACAAGATATGCCGTTATTTCGGTTTACGACAAAACCGGAATAACGGAACTGGCGACGCATCTCGAAATAGCCGGTTACACAATAATAGCGACGGGCAATACCTATAAATTTTTAAAATCGGCCGGAATTGTAAAATTAAAAAAAATAGAAGAAATAACGGGCTTCCCCGAAATATTGGACGGCAGGGTTAAAACATTGCATCCGGCGGTTTTCGGCGGGATTTTATCCGTAAGAGAAAACGAAAGCCACAGGGACGATTTAATAAAAAACGGCATAAATCCTATAGATTTCGTAGTAGTGAACCTTTATCCTTTTAAAGAAATGAAAGACAAAGATATAACCTACGACGAAAAACTTGAATTTATCGATATAGGGGGCGTATCGCTGTTAAGAGCGGCGGCAAAAAATTTTAAAGACGTAACCGCGGTTATAGACCCATCCTTTTACGGAGATATAATTTTATTCCTTAAAAACAAGCAGGAAATTCCGGTTGAAGTTAAAAAAATTTACGCATACGAAACATTTAAGCTGACCGCCGAATACGACGTAATGATAGCCGATTTTTTAAATCCGGATAACTGCGTCGGCATAGACTCGGATTTCTATAGAAACGAAACCAAAGAATTGAGCGTTAATCTTAAAAAAATATTCAACCTGAGATACGGAGAAAATCCGCACCAGAAGGCGGCTTTTTACGGAACCGAAACATTTTCGCCCTTTGAAAAACTTTCCGGAAAAGATATATCTTATAATAATTTATTAGATATAGATTCTGCGCTTGGCATTATTAAAGATTTCGACGAAAATAAAACAAACGGTTTTTTCTCCGCGATAATCAAACATACAAACCCATGCGGCGCGGCGCTCAGCAATATTTCTTTAAAAAACGCCTTTCTAAAAGCCAGAAAGACAGATGAAATATCTTTCTACGGAGGAATAATCGGCTTTAATAAAAAATTGGACGAGGAAACTGCTGCGGAAATCAAACCTTTTTTCGTCGAAATAATTTTAGCGCCGGAATATTCTAAGGAAGCGTTAAAAATATTGGAATCCAAAAAAAACACCATAATAATACGCTATAACGATGATTTTATGCGCCGGAAAAACGAACGGCTGTCTTTCAGGAGCGCTTCCGGAGGAATCCTCGTTCAGGAAAAAGACGACGTTCCCGACGATACGTCCGGTTTTAAAACGGTAACCGGCGTTAAAATGCAGGAATCGGTTTTAAACGACCTTATTTTTGCGTGGAAAATCGCCAAACACGTCAAATCGAACGCTATTGTATATGCAAAAAACGAGGCGACCGCGGGCATAGGAGCGGGACAGATGTCGAGAATAGACAGCGCCGTCTTTGCCCGCGAAAAAATGAAAAATGCTTACGGCGAAATAAAGGGATTCGTTATGGCGTCCGACGGATTTTTCCCTTTTAAGGATTCCGTGGAATATGCGGCGAAAATAGGCGTAAACGGTATAATACAGCCCGGAGGTTCTATAAGGGACGACGAGGTCATAGAAGCGGCAAATAAATTTAATATCCCCATGATTTTTACGAATATCAGGCATTTTAAGCATTAATTAAATAATATCTAAACTAAACGATAGAAAGCAGAAAAAAGGGGTAAAAGGGGATAAAAATAATCTAAATGAAGATATTGGTTATCGGCTCCGGCGGCAGGGAAAATGCCATAGTTTCGGCTATTAAAAAATCGAAAAAAAACACGGAAATATTCTGCGCCCCCGGAAACGGCGGAACGGCGGAAATTGCCGCAAACGTTCCGCTTAAACAGGACGATATTAAAGGGCTTCTTTCTTTTGCCTTAGAAAATAAAATAGACTTAACGGTAGTCGGTCCCGAAATTCCGCTCTCTCTCGGCATAGCCGATGAATTTACGGCGGCTGGATTAAAAATATTCGGACCCGACGGGAAGGCATCCCTGCTGGAGTCGTCAAAAAAATTCGCTAAGGATTTTCTCAAAAAATATAATATTAAAACTGCCGGATACGAATCGTTCACGGATTTTCAAACCGCCGAAAATTACGCAGGACAAAAAACCCATCCGTTAGTTATAAAAGCGAGCGGACTTGCCGCCGGAAAAGGAGTTTTTATTTCCGAAAATCCGGAAGAATCGAAAAAGATACTCGACTCTATTTTTAACGGAAAAATATTCGGAAAAAGCGGCGAAACCGTCGTAATAGAAGATTACGTCGAAGGTTTCGAACTGTCTTATATGATAGTTGCGGACGGGACTACGTATAAGCCTTTAATTACAAGCATGGATTACAAAAAAATCGGGGACGGCGATATCGGGGAAAATACGGGCGGCATGGGTGCCGTTACGCCAAACCCCTACGTTTCCGAAGACCTTGTGAATAAAATAAATAAAACCGTCATAGAGCCGGCTCTCGAAGGGCTTAAAAACGAAGGAATAAAATATAAGGGGATACTTTATGCCGGACTTATGATTAAAGGCGATGAAATTTTCGTTCTCGAATTTAACGTCAGGTTCGGAGACCCGGAAACGCAGGCTATACTTATAAGGCTCGAATCCGACATAATAGATTTATTTTTAAGCGTAATAAACGAAAATTTAAAAGACCATGAATTAGTTTTCGACGATAATAAATCGATATGCCTCGTCCTCGCTTCGGGCGGATATCCTAAAGATTATAAAACAGGATACGAAATTTTCTTCGATAAAGAACTCCATAGCTCCGGCCTGATTAGCGAAAACGGCGCCGAATACCATATTTTTCATGCCGGAACAAAAAAAATAGGCGGAAAATACTTCACGGACGGGGGCAGGGTTCTGAATATATGCGCAAAAGGAGAAGGCGCGGAAACGGCAGATATAGTATATGCTATCGCAGAGAAAATTAATTTTGAAAATAAATACTACAGAAAAGATATAGGAAAAATTTATGTCCGCCCATAAATTAAAACCGCAGGTATTAATAAATCTCTCGGCGAGTATTTTTATGGGCGTTTTTGCCCAGCTGCTGATGAAATACGGCATGCTCGAATTAAAAAGAACCGC
>JAJYZM010000130.1 GCA_021799935.1 bacterium
AATATGTAACTGAAGATGAAAAAGCACAAAGCCACAGTTTTTTAAAATTGAAAAATAAACCAGTTGTTATACCAAGCGGAATTGATTTTGCCGAATTTTCTGCTCTTCCAGAAAGAGACGAATTAAAGAGGCAATTTCCTTTTTTAAATAATAAAAAAGTTATTCTTTTTTTGGGCAGAATAAATTGGATAAAAGGTCTTGATATATTGATAGAGTCGTTTAAAGAGTTAGCCAGAATAAGAGGAGATTTACATCTTTTAATTGCAGGGGAGGATTTAGGAGATGGGTATAAGGAAGTAGTAAAAGATTGGATTAAAGAAAAGGAAAGCGGTATTGAAAATATGGTAACGTTTACTGGGCTTTTAAAAGGTAAAGATAAACTTATGGCATATACTGGAAGCGATATATTTGTTTTGCCGTCTTATTCTGAAAATTTTGGTATGGTCGTTATTGAGGCAATGGCTTGCGGTATTCCAGTTGTGATATCCGATAAAGTCGGGTTAAGTAACGATGTTAAAGAATGCGACGCTGGTATTGTAACAAGTACTAATGCTGAAAAAATTACTGAAGTATTGAAAAAGTTATTAGACGATGACGAACTAAGAAAAAAATTATCGGAAAAAGGCAAAAAATTTGCTCAGCACTACAATATTGATAATATTGCGGATATGATGATAGGCGTTTATAATGAAATGTTTTATGGAGTTCCAGAATGAAAATTTCAATAATAACATGCTCTTATAACGCAGTAGATACTATTGAAGAAACTATAAAAAGCGTTTTGTTCCAAAAAGATGCAGATATAGAATATATAGTTATTGATGGATTATCCGATGACGGCACTGCCGGTATCATAAAAAAATATTCGGATAAAATTTATAAGTTCATATCAGAAAAAGACAGCGGAATTTATAATGCTATGAATAAAGGCATAAAGTTAGCCGAAGGCGACATAGTCGGTTTTTTAAATGCAGATGATGTTTATTTTAACGAAAAAGTAATAAATGAAGTTATTAAAGTTTTTGAGAATGAAAAAGTTGACAGCGTTTACGGAGATTTAATATATGTTTTTGAAGACAATAATAAAATTAAAAGACACTGGAAATCTGGAGATTATAATATAAATAATTTTAAAAGGGGGTGGATGCCGCCGCATCCGTCTTTTTTTGTTAAGAGTGACGTATATGAAAAATACGGTGGTTTCAATGAAAATTATAAAATTTCGGCGGATTACGAATTAATGGTCAGACTGCTATATAAAAACAAAATTTCCACGTTTTATCTGCCGGAAATACTCGTTAAAATGAAAACCGGCGGTATCAGCAATAAAATTTCGCAGACTTTCAAAAGGCTGAAAGAAGATTATGATATAATGAAAAAATATAATTTGAGCGGTTTTGCCGGAGAATTAGGAGTAATGTTTAAAAAAAGATTTTACAAAATAAACCAATATTTTAATAAAAAAATATGAGGCCGTTATCTTGATAGCGCAAATAATACTTTCTTTCTTTATTTCCTTTTTTATTATAGGTGGGATACTTCTATATTTTGCAAAAGGTGGGAAAATAGGATTAGACGATTGCAAAGATGCGAATGTTAATCCCAATAGTTTTGACAATGACGGAAATCAAGAAAATAAAGGAGGAGGCAAATGCGGCTCAAAATCTAACTTTAAACCCGAGCCGCAGAAATTTCATATTAAATCAGTCTCAAGGTTGGGCGGCGCGGGTATATTTTCGGCGTTTTTTATCGTCCTTATAATAATTGGTATCCACAGAAAAGAAACAGATTATATCTACTTGCCCCTTACGGCTTTGCCTGTCTTCCTTATAGGATTTATTGAGGATTTAACAAGGAGAATTAGCCCGAAATTCAGGCTTCTTGGGGCATTGGTTTCCGCTATTTTAGCCGCCTATTTTCTAAATGCTTATCTTGTAAGAATAGATATAGGGTTTATAGAGAGGCTGCTTTCTATTAAAGCCGTGGCGGTAATCTTTACGATATTTGCGGTGACGGGCGTAGCAAATTCGTTTAATATTATAGACGGTTTTAACGGGCTGTCTTCAGCCGTGTCTATTATAATACTTCTCAGTCTGGGCTATATATCTTTTAAGGTTGGCGATATATTTTTAATGAAGGCTTGCCTGATTTTGGCTTTTGCGATATTCGGTTTTTTTGTCTGGAATTATCCGTTCGGAAAGATTTTTCTCGGAGACGGCGGGGCCTATTTTATAGGTTTTACCATAGCCGTAGTGTCCGTTCTGCTGGTTGACCGAAACAAGGCCGTTTCGCCGTGGTTTCCGTTTCTTTTGTGCATATATCCTATTTTTGAAACATTATTTTCGATGTATAGAAGAAGAGCCAGAAAAAGTTCATCTATGAACGCAGATGCGTTCCATCTTCATTCGCTTATTTATAAAAGGTTAGTTCCTCATATATTGGGCACGGATATAAAAAACAATCAATTAGCCCGCAATTCCGCAACCTCGCCTTTTCTATGGATGCTTACATCATTCAGCGCCGTTCCGGCGCTTCTGTTCTGGAATAACACTCCAGCTTTGATTGTTTTTGCGTTTATATTCATAATCGTTTATGTGTGGCTTTATAAAAGTATTGTCGGTTTTAAATTGTGGAAGTTTATAAAGAGGAAGGCGTAATTTTTTTATTGTACGCTATCAAAACTATGAAAGCGGGTATTACAGCATAGATATTATACAATGAATTAAAATTATCGAACATAAACATAGCCGGAAGTGTAGCAAATATAGTTAAGACATAGGCGTAGAAATAAAATTGTTTTTCCGGAATTACGGTTAATAATTTTAAAAGCAGTTTCCATATATATATAAATAAAGCCAAAAAAAATACTAAAGAAATAATGCCGTTGTATAAAATAATCTGCAAATAAGTATTGTCGAACAATAGTATAGACGGTTTTAAATGGAGAAGGGCGGGAATATTAGGTCTCCATGAGGGAACCTTTCCATAGCCGTATTCTATGATTCCGTGACCCAAAAATAAATTGAATATATTGCCTTTTAATATAAATTTATCTGCCATAAATTGCCATTCGTGAAGTCTATTGTAAAGACTGTTTGGACTATTAATCGCCTTATTCCCATGTATATGCATAAAAACAATAAAGAATATTAATAAAATAGTAAAAGCCAAATTTATTGCGGGCAATGTATATATTATTAATTTATAGATTTTGTTTTTGTTGCCGTATTTTTTATAAAAATATATTAGCAATATAGAAAAGATTGCTAAAGTTAAGCCTAGATAATCCGTTCTAAAATATGTCCAGTATATAACTACTATCGTTGCCAATAATCCAACAACCAAAATAATTTTAACAGGTATTTTTGATTTAAAGAACAATAATATAGACAATATTATTATTACAAGACTGACATAATAAGCGTCATTGATAAAAATAATGACCGTGTGCCCAAATTTTCCTATAATGTTAAAGTTTAATATCGGAATAATTTTTTTATTGTATATTTCGTTATAAAAATGTTGTCCTATGTTTAATAGCAGGATAATCGGCGACAGGCTTAATAAAACGATGAGCCATAGCTTGAATAATTTTTTGGATAGAATTTCATCATAATAGCTATTTTGACCGTCTTGGTCTCGGCTTATTTTTAGCGACGAAACTAAAAGTATCAGTACCGGAAGATTATAAAACCTATAAAACAAATAAACCGAATATTTTAAAGGGTATCCAAGGTAAAGTTTATCGAAGATAATCGATATAAAGCCGTAGCATATATATGCAATATATAAAATTATCAGTTTTTTGTCATAGTTTATTTTTAGCGATAATCCAAAAAAAGCAAGCGATAAAATTACTACGATTACTAAGGATTTAAGGTAAAATATGCTTAAATGAAGCGGTTTATGATAAATCAGTAGCAAAAAATCGACGAAAAATGTATTATAAATAATTAAAAACAGCAGTCCTATCACTAAAATGTAAAGCGATAAAGACAGTATTTTAAAGGATTTTTTTTCGGCTGATTCGTTAGTTCTCATTGTTTGCAGAAATTTTAACATATATATATTGGATTTGCAAATAAAAAAGCTTGTTAATTAAAGCCTTTATGATTATTTAAATAAATGGAGACAGCTCAGCTCACTTATAAGCAAAGGTTTATAAAAAATTTAAGCCTGTTGTATCTTGCTACACTTATTTCCAAAATTTTTGCGCTTATTATAAATATACTGCTTGTCAGAAAGCTTGGGGCTTCAATATACGGTAAATACGGTTTTGCCCTCACGCTTGTTACTTATTTTACGTTGATAGCGGATTCAGGCCTATCTTCGTATGGGGAAACAACAATTGCTAAAGACAGGATTAAAGCAAAAAAAACCGCCGGAGATATTTTTTCGTTTAATCTGATTTTATCCTTAGTTTCATTCGTTATATTGTTTTTTTTGGCGATTAAAGTTTTAAGGTTTGGAAAGATTCAAACCAATATGCTTTTATTGATTTCAATTTTGCCGTTAATTGAA
>JAJYZM010000131.1 GCA_021799935.1 bacterium
TTATTCTCTTTTAGCTCTTTTATCTCAAGATTAGAAAATAAATGTATATTTTCGTATGCAAGTTTTGACAAATATTCGTCGGTAAGATTATAACTTTTTGAGCCGCATGAATCGCAGATATATGTAGGTATGATTGGGATAGATATTTTTTCTTTCTTTATTGCGCCTTTTTTGCATACGGGGCAGGGTCTAGTTATTTTGATTTCTTCATAATCCTTTGTTAAGATTTTACTGTTAGGATTTGATGTGAAGGAATTGACCAACATGGATATTTCACCTTTTAAAAGTTTTTGATTTAAGACCTCCCCGTTTGCGTTGTATGTTGTTTCTAGAATTCCTTTATCCTTTATTGTTTCGAATTCTTCTATAAGCCATTTGCCATTAGAAACATAATCTACACGAAATTTGCCATCCTTACTTAATGCAATATATACATTTTCAGGTTCGCCCATTCAGTCACCATATTTCATTATATATGCCTCAATATCCTCTTTTGTTATTTTTTCCCTGTTATTTTTTTTTGCGTTCTTTACGGCGTATTCGGCTATTTCCTTGGCTTTTTTCTCGAGAATCTTTGTGATGGCGTCGGCTGCCTTTTCATTTAGCCTAAGACCCCTATCCTTAACTAATTCCTTTATTACTGTTTTTGGTATTTTTGGCATTAAACCACTCAGTACTCAAGATCTTCATCATCGCATTGCTCAGAATATTAAATCATCACAATTTGTATCTTACTTAAAAATATAAAAACATGCAGTTTTGTAATTAGAAAATATTTAAAGAAAACATATCGTTCATCTCTGGCCGTATCTTGTCAAAAATGACAGGTACTGGTTTAGAACATTTGGAGGTGTTGAAGGTCTTACCTTTTTTAATATCTCTTTTATGTCTTCCATTGATATCGGAATTTCCTTCCCTGATTTTATCGCTTTGTTCATTGCAATAGTTTTGGCTTCCCTGCATATCGCAGCTATGTCGGCCGCACTGTACCCTTCGGTAAATTCACCGAGTTCCTTGTAATCAATATTTTCCGAAGGCGAACCAGAGATATAAAGATTGAAAAGATCTGCCCTTTCACTTGCATTCGGTGGCTTAACAAATATGAGTTTGTCGAATCTTCCTGCCCTCAATATTGCAGGATCCAGTGCGTCAGGCCTGTTTGTCGCCGCTATAATTATTATGGAAAAAGGTTTTGTTATGCCGTCCATCTGCCTAAGAAATTCGTCCGTTATCTGTATTCCTTCTTCGCTTGCCTTTTCCCTTGACGATGTTATCCCATCGATTTCGTCAATGAATATAACTGCAGGCTCGTTTTCCCTGGCTCTGTTAAACGTGTCTTTTATAGTTTCAATTGCCCTATCTAAACCTTCATGAACCAATTCCGATCCATCCAGTTCTATCATGGTTATGTTTTTAAGAGATTCGTCGTGCAGAGCCGCCTTCATAAGCATTGTCTTTCCTTCTCCTGGAGGTCCAAACAACAATATCCCGTTTATCGGTTTTATATTATATTTTTTAATCATTTCTGGGTTCTTCATTGGAAGCAGTATCGCATCCTCCAATGCTTTTTTGGCGTCGTCCATTCCGATTACTTTGTCCAAATCAACCTCTTCCTCCACCATATTCTTGACATCCTCGCCGTTTATGGATCTCTCAAAGTCTATCCTAAACTTTTCGTATATTTCTATTTGGGACAAGGAAGTCGAGGGTTTTGTTGATGAAATTATGTTTAGCAGGTCGTTTTGAGTTATGCGCAATATCTTGTGCTTTAAAACAGCCTCCTGCGAAACGACCTGCGCAACGGTATTACATAATGCCTTTATGTCGGCTCCGGAAAACCTTTCAGTTTTTTCGACAAGTTCGTCTATGTTTATTTGATTCCCCAGCGGAAGTTTCTTTAAGTATATCTTGAATATTTCTTTTCTTGCTTCGGGAGGCGGAACGGGCATATAGATTTCTTTGTCGAATCTTCCAGGTCTCACAAGCGCTTTATCCAGTAAATCTGGCCTGTTTGTTGCACCAACTACAATTACCTTGTCATTCGGTTGAAAACCGTCCATTTCAACAAGTATCTGGGACAGGGTATTTCTCCGCGTTGCATCCGTTTCCATTTCTCTGTCCATCCCTATCGAATCGATTTCGTCAAAAAAAAGTATGCATGGCTGGTGCTTTTTGGCAGTTGCAAATATCTTTGCGATTATTTTTTCGCTTTCGCCTGAAAACGAGGATATGACTGTTGATGCCTTGACATAAAAGAATGGGACGTGTATCTCATTGGACAGCGCACGCATCATCATTGTTTTTCCTGTTCCGGGAGGACCGAAGAAGATAATCCCTTTTATAACTTTCATGTTGTATGCCCTTGCTATTCCCTTGCTTTCCAAGGGGCTAAGCACTGCCTCTTTAAGTTCTTTTTTTGTGTTTTCATAATCCCCTATATCGGCAAAGGTCTCTGTAGACTGTTCCATCTGCAGATCCTCAAACGCCTCGCCAAATTTCATTCTTACGTCGTGTTTTCTTACGTCAAGCGCTTTTATTATATTGATATTGTTTAATTCGAGAACATATAGGATTGCGGGGGCAACAGAAGCAGCTATTATAAGAGTGATATAACTCCCGCTGTAATTGCCCAGCAAAGACAATAAAATATAGATTAAGGGATAGCCGATTCCGAATATTGCCCCCTCCGTGCCTTTATATTTTGTCCTGCTGTTTACCACATATGAATCTATAAATATGATAAGTATTATGAGAAGAGAAAGTTGTACCAAGTAAAGGGGTTGCCTGATTAGCGGAGAAAACATGCTTGAAATGGCTGCTGGAATGCTGCTCATGACCTTTGTACTTGCAAATAATGAAAGTGATTTTGCAAATGAACTGCTAAAATTAGATAAGGATGGAAGGGGGTTGTTAGGAACCATGTACTGCGAAATGTTATTGCCTGCAACGCTGCTGTCGTATAACACATATCCTGTATTCTGTAGCCCGGAACTTCCTGAAAAACTTACCACGCTGAAAATAAAAATAGCTGCCATTACCATTGAGCGTTTTCTTCCGATTATGAGTATTCCAAATATAAAGGCAGGTATGGTAAAGATGTACCCTAATTGCGAAAACGACAAGGATATCAAAAGCAGGGAAAAGAGCATTGTCCTGTAATGCATATACCCAAATACCATTACCATGCTAGCTATGAATAGGAATACCCACGCGAATATCGGCATTTGATAAATAAAAATAGGAAATATCGCCGCAATCAATGCTATAATCCCGAGAAACGGATGGTATAGTGTGGCCATGAACAAGAGTATTAGAATAAGGATAAACACGGGTATGGGGTAAAAAGGGAATGCTACAACGAGCGCAGTGAATACTGATACAACAAGCAGAATGTCGAAGAAGTTGGGTTTTTGCGATACTTCTATTATTCTATCTTTTATGTTGTAAAATATTATAGGAATGGCATACTCCTCTTTTATAAGCCTTTGGCTTATTTTCTTTTCAGCCGTTCCTTTTCGCACCATTGCCATTTCAATCAATTCCTTTTTAACTTTATTATTAAACTATATATCTTTTATATCTATTTTTAATTAAATGCTTAATAATTTTTATGTAATATAAATTTAATTTAATATTGTTAAACCCGTCGTAGCTCAATGGCCAGAGCGGCCGGCTGTAGCTTGTTGACTTCAACAGTTGAAGTAGATACCGGCAGGTTGAGTGTTCGACTCACTCCGACGGGACTTCTGGTGTACAATTGCCTGATGGACGGCAATAAAAATAAAAGGTTTTAAAGTCTTTTCGCACAAATCTATAATATGCCGGATTATTGGAAAATAGACAGGAAGCTTATTGACAGGCTTTGTGATGTCTCTAAATTAAACTTAAACGAGAATGAAAGGAATGAATTCATGAATGAAATAGGTGACATTCTAAACGCATTTAAGGTAATCGATGAATTAGACATAAAAGAGGTTGAACCCGCATATCATCCCAATAAACTGGAAAACGTTTGGAGGGAAGATGAGGTTAAAAGTTGCGATTGGAATCCGTTAGGGAATACTATCGGGACAGAAAAGAATTATATAAAGGGGCCTATGCTCATGATAGAATGAAGGTGGGTAAATTAATACACTTAAAAGAATTTTTGGAAGATGCAAAAAATGGAAATGTTGATATTGGCGAATTTACTGCAAAGGTATTTTCTGAAACAAAAAAGATTCAGGAGAAATTCGCTCCGTTTATAACAATAAACGACAACATAGGAGAACTTAAAAAGGGTAGGATTTTCCCGTTACCCATATCCGTAAAGGACTGCATATGCACAAAAGGAATAAAAACTACTGCAGGTTCGAAAATACTTGACAGTTACATGCCCCCATTTGATGCGACTTCTGTATCTAAAGTTAAAGAAAACGGAGGGTTTGTCCTAGGCAAAACCGCCCAGGATGAATTTGGCTTTGGCACTTTTTCTACAAATTGCGCTTATTCAGTACCTAAAAACCCTTATGATAGGG
>JAJYZM010000132.1 GCA_021799935.1 bacterium
GATATTATATTTCTTCGCCTTATATTAAAAAGAAATCTATGCCGGAGGAAACCGCCTTCGAAAATGTTTTAAACGAATTTGCGTTAAGGATTAAAAATATCTCCGAAAAAGGCGGAATGGATAATACTGCTGTTTTAGTATCTCCGAATGTTTCCGTAAACGACGGTTTCGCCATAGCCGGATTCGTAAAAAATATACTTAAGCCTGCATATTTCGATATTGCGGAGCCTGAATTCTACAGGATTAATCTCGATAAATTCAACAGGGTATTTAAAGGAGAAGAATCTTTCGATATCAAAGCGTTGCAGAATTCCGAAATTATGCTTTATATCGGTAATATAGAAGACGAGATTCCTTATGTTTCTTATAATATTATGAAAGCGCACAGAGAACACGGCGGCAAACTATTATTAATAAATATAAAAAAAAATACGGTTCCTTTTTTATCCAGATTCGAAGATATTGCGTATATCAGAAAAGATGTAGATATATCCTCTTTTCACGATTTTCTGGCGGGATTGCGGTCGGATATTTATGTTCACGGGTCTAAAAAAGACGATGAAATTGCGGAAAATATGCTTAAAGCAGATTCGGTTTCCGTTATATTGGGCGACGGTCTTTTATCGGCATACGATATGGGCGCCGACATTTTAATATTGAAAGAAATCGTAGAATTTTTAAGAGACGAGCAGAAGACTTTATACGTTTATCCCCTGATTAAGCCTTTCAATTACAGGGGGCTGGTAAAAGCCGGAGTCAATCCGGAAAGCGGTTTTTCAGGTTTAGGTTCGATAAATTCGGGATTAAACGGCGGCAAAATCAAAAACATGATATATATAGGCGATTCAGCTAACGGCCCGGTTTTTAAGGATATAGCCAAACATGCGGCGAATATGGAATTTTTAACTGTTTTTTCTTCAAAAGCCGGCATGCTTTCGACGATGGCGGATATCGTAATACCGGTTAAAGACTTTCTTGAAAGCAGAGGCTCTATTTATGAAAATTTCGAAGGCAAAATAATCGGAGTAAACAACGAGTTCAATTTGGGAGAGTACAGGCAAGATATTCCCTCTATCCTGCTCGAAATTTCAAACAGGCTCGGGCACTCTTTTAATTATTATATAAAAGATGAATTGCCGCGCTTTATAGATTCATTTAAAACAAAAGATATGATATATTATAATAAAATTAAAACCAGAAGTAATTTTTACTATAACGATAAAACTAAAAAATTTTATTAATAAAGATATTATAAAATATGATGTTTTGGCTTATCGCGGATATTATTAAAATTTTAATCGTTTTTGCCGGACTTTTGGGTGCCGCCGCATATCTCACTCTTTTAGAGCGCAAGATAGCCGCCAGAATACAAAACAGAATGGGTCCTATGGAAGCGGGATTCCATGGATTATTACAGCCGATAGCCGACGGGATAAAACTGTTTTTTAAAGAAGATATTATCCCTGCAGGCGCTAATAAATTTTTGTTTCTTTTGGCTCCGATAATCGTGGTTATTCCCGCCTTGACCACTTTTGCGGTTATCCCTTTCGGCGCGCCGGTAAAGATTATGGGGCATACGGTTCCGCTTCAAATAACAGACGTAAATATAGGAATACTTTTTATTCTCGCGCTAACTTCGCTGGGCGTTTACGGGGTAGTGTTGGGAGGTTGGGCTTCCAACAGCAAATATTCACTGCTCGGAGGAATTAGAACCGCCGCGCAGATGATAAGCTACGAAGTCGCCCTTGTTCTTTCTATCGTGGGCATAATAATGATTGCGGGAGATTTAAGCCTTGCGAAAATAGTTTCCGAACAGTCGCATATGTGGTTTATAGTTTATCAGCCGGTAGGGTTTATAATTTATCTTATAGCATCTACCGCGGAAATGAACAGGGTTCCTTTTGATTTAGGAGAAGCCGAAGGTGAGATTGTTGCCGGATTTCATACCGAATATTCCAGCATGGAATTTGCGTTTTATTTTATCGGCGAATATGCTCAGATGGTTGTTAACAGCGCAATAATCGTTACGTTGTTTCTTGGGGGATGGCAGGGACCTTTCCTTCCGTCGGTTTTATGGTTTTTAATCAAAGTTTTTTTTGTAATACTTATATATCTATGGCTCAGGTGGACTTATCCGAGGCTCAGGTACGACGAGCTTATGGATCTAGGGTGGAAATTTCTGTTGCCGTTGGCATTAGCCAATATCATAGTTACCGGTTTTATAATGATTTTATTAAACAGGTAAAAAGGTAAAAGCTGGAAAGATATGAATACCGAAAAACAGGAAAATTCAATTATAGAAATTTCGAAAAATTTTTTAGTAGGGCTAAAAACGACTATTAAGACTTTTTTTCGCAAACCGGTGACGTTTCAATATCCGAAAGAAAGGCTTACGATAGCGGAACGGTTCAGGGCTTTTCCTCATCTCAACGTTAACGGAGACGGCTCCTTAAGGTGCGTAGCATGTTTTTTATGTCAGACCGTATGCCCGTCCGAAGCTATTAAAATAAAATCCGGTTATGTGGATTACGGATTCGAGCATGAACTTACGGAAAGGCAAAAACATAATCGCAGTTTAGATAAAATTAAAGCGGGGACGTTTAACGACGGAAGGCGGCATCCGTCGTCATTCGAAATAGACCTGTTAAGATGCATCTGCTGCGGATACTGCGAAGAAATCTGTCCGGAAGAAGCTATAAGCCTCGGCAGCGATTATGAAGTCGCTTTTTATACCCGCGACGAAGGAATTTACGGAATAGAAAAATTAATAAAATCAAGGTAAATTAAGAGGATAACTTTGGAAGCGCTTTTTTATGTTTTTTCTTTTATAGCTATTTTTTCGGCTTTAATGGTCGTAACGATGAGGAATCCGCTTACGTCGGCGCTCTATTTAGTTTTATGCTTTTTTGCGCTTGCAGGTTTTTACGTAATTTTAGATATGCAGTTTCTTGCGGCTATGCAGATACTTGTCTATGCCGGAGCTATAATGGTTCTCGTGGTTTTAGTCATAATGCTGCTTAATATTTCGAGAATAAAAAATATCGGGTCGGACTTGCATCAAAAAATTATCGGGGGGCTGATTTCGTTAATTTTATTTGCCGAAATAGTTATTTATATAATCAACGGAGCGGAAAAAAAACCTACCGGTATTTTTACCGGCGCTCTAATTAAAAAAATAGGAAATACCCAGATTATAGGGGAATTTTTATTTACGGAGTATATGCTGCCTTTCGAGATTGCTTCTATCCTTTTATTTGTAGCAATAATAGGCGCTTATTTATTTGCTAAGAAAAAATATTAAATTTTAATTTCAGGCGCAATAAACTTATGAACAACTATTTGATAGTGGTGAGCATAATTTTCTGTATCGGAGCTCTCGGAGTAATCGTAAGAAAGAATTTAATAGTCGTTTTCATGAGCTTAGAACTTATGTTTAATGCAGCTAACCTGGGGTTTGTAGCCGTGTCTAACCGTCTAAACCTGATTTCAGGAGATATATTCGTGATTTTCGTTATAGTCGTCGCCGCGGCGGAGGCGGCAATAGCTCTGGGCATAGCGATTGCTTTTTACAGGGAAAAAGGAACGGTAGATATCGATAAGGCAAACGAATTGAAAAATTAAAACTAAAAGGTAATTATTTACAATGGATTTTAAAATATTAATCACGTGGTTAATTCCTTTATTTCCCCTTTCCGGCTGGTTTTTATGCGGTTTGTTCGGAAATTATTTTAAGGGTTTGTCCGGATATATCGCCAGCGGTTTCGTAATCGCCTCTTTTATTTTATCCGTCATTCTTTTCTTTATAGTCGCCTATTCCCATGGATTTACGGATACCCTGTACCCCTGGGTTTATGCCGGCATATTTAAGACCGGCGTATCGGCGGTCATAGACAGGCTTTCGGTAATTATGCTCGTTATGGTTACGGGCGTCAGCGCGCTTGTTCATGTATATTCCATCGGATATATGCAGGGGGACAAAGGTTTTTCCAGGTATTTTTCGTTTCTGAACCTTTTCGTTTTTTCGATGATAATGCTCGTGATATCGAATAATCTGCTTCTTTTATATGTATTTTGGGAGGCGGTCGGGTTCTGCTCTTATATTTTAATAGGATTCTGGTATGAAAAAAAATCCGCTTCCGATGCCGGAAAAAAAGCCTTTATAGTTAACAGAGTCGGGGATTTCGGATTTGCGGTAGGTATTTTCCTTTTATTCGCAACAACCAGAACCCTTAACTATGAAGCCGTATTTGCGGCTGTTCCGTCCATACCCGCTTATACGACGACGATTATAGCTTTGCTTTTATTTGCCGGGGCAGTAGGAAAATCGGCTCAGTTTCCCCTATATGTATGGCTGCCCGACGCCATGGAAGGACCTACTCCGGTCAGCGCCCTTATCCATGCGGCGACGATGGTTACCGCGGGAGTATATATGGTTGCGAGATTTCATGTTATATTTTCTTATTCCCCCGCCGCCTCCGAGGTCGTGCTTGCAATCGGAACGTTTA
>JAJYZM010000133.1 GCA_021799935.1 bacterium
CTATATGCCATCCCGGCCTGCCTTTCCCCCAAGGACTGTCCCACGACGGCTCGCCTTCCTTAGATTTTTTCCAGAGGGCAAAATCGAGAAAATTTTCCTTTTCTTCATTTACCGGTATTCTGGAACCCGCGATAAGCTCGTCTATATTTTTATGGGAAAGTTTGCCGTAATCTTTAAAAGAAGCGACTCTGAAAAAAACGTCTCCGTTTATCTCGTAAGCATTGCCTTTTTTTATCAAACCCGAAGCCAAATTTATCATTTCGGGAATAGTTTCCGTCGCTTTAGGCTCGTAAGCCGGCTTTGAAACATAAAGGGCGTCCATATCTTTATGGTATTCGCCTATATATTTCGAGGAGATTTTTTCTACCGTCGAATTTTCATCGTTTGCTTTTTTTATGATTTTATCGTCTATATCGGTAAAATTTCTGACGTAAACGACGTTATAACCGAGCCGCGTTAAATAACGGTAGATTATATCGAAAGTAATATAAGCTCTTGCATGGCCGATATGCGACAGGTCGTATGCGGTTATTCCGCATACGTACATTAAAACCCTGTCCTCGTTTATAGGCTTGAAAAGCTCCTTCGAGAGTGAAAGCGTATTATATATATATATATTTCTGTCCATATTCGGAATCTGCCGGTTCTGATTTATTAATTTTTAATAATTTTAATATATATATGCCGTGACTTCATATCTTATCATATCTAAGACTTTTTTTTAACATATTTTTAACGAAAATTTAACGAAAACGAAACATTATCGTCATAATGCCGCAACATTCGTTTGATATATTATTATACATATTAAAAATGAATAGAAAAGGCAAAAGGGAGCGGATTAAATGGAAATAAACATATGGAGCGGCGAAGGTTTGCCGGCGGGAAAAAATACCGGCGGCCGCGGCTTAAGCGTTAAAACATCCGAAGATAAACGAAACTCCGGTTTGGAGCCGATTAAATCCCGTAGCATTTCCTCAGGCGAAAGAGAGATAAAAGCGCTTTTAAATTCCGGTTTTATTATAAAAAACGACGAAAATTTCTTATTGAATACATACGGCTTTATAGATAAAGACGTTAAAAACAATTTTAACGATTTATTTATAAAAAATAATTTCGTAGAAGTTCAGGGGGCGTCTTTTAATTCTATGACGCCATACGGCAGAAATATAACGGTAAAAAATATTATTATGTCCTCGGAAAAATTCAATAAAATTAATTCGGCGAAATATGCAGGAAATTATGCAAAATACGACGAAAAATTCAACGAAGATTATAAATTATCGAAATTTACGCTGGACAATTATTTCGACCTTAAGCGGTTACCGATAGCAATAGACGCAAAAAATACCGCGCCCGGAGTTATAAATATTGAAACCGGGGAGGCGTCCGGCGGCGGCATAAAACAGGTAAAATACTCTATCAGCGAAATCCCGTCTTCCTATAAATTCAAGTTCGACAAAAAACATTCGGATATATTTTCCGATACCGATAAGCGGCCGGAACTTGGCATACTCAAGGAATATAAAGATACTACGGACGGCTTTAGAAATATCAAAGTAACGGTGAACGATAAAAAAATTTTAGAAATCGAATCCATCCACAACTGGCAGAAGATTATGAATTACGTAAAGACAAGGGATATGCAGTTTTTAAGCGGCTTAAAAAGAAACGAAAGGGACGAAATTCTGGAGAGGATAGAAGTCCACCATATAAACCAGCTTCAGGACGACGGCAAAGAAAACGTCCGCAATCTTATCGCTATAGGCGAAGACGCTCACAGGCTCGCCGATTCTTATAAAATCCTGATAGATAAGAATACCGGCTATTACAGGGAGCGCTATTTTAATTCGGAAGCCGGAAATACCGTTAAATCCGAAAACATAACCAAAGAAAAAACTTATGTCCGGCTTTTAGAAACTATTAGCAATCTGGCTCTAAACGACAAAATAATGCTTAACGATATCAAACTGGACGTGGAAGCAAATTCCGCGATGAGACTTGCTATGATGACGGATACGGGCGAAAATTTAAGACTGCTGTTTATAGACGGCAAAACGGGGGAGGAACTTAGACTGCTTGCCGCAAAAACGGACGGCGAAACGGAAAAGAACATCGCTAAAACGGCATTGATTAATATCGTCAAAGAATTGGCGACTGGCATATAATATAACCTAACGTCCATTAAATTTAAATAAGGTTAAATAAAAATAACGCGTCATTAATTACATAACATATCACGGTGGAAGGCTTAAAAATTATGGGAACGAACAATCGGAATAATAATTCGGAATCTAAAAAATACGAACTGCTCGCAACGCATGTAGAAATGTTCAGGATGGCTTTCGCTGCTTATCTCGAACAATGCAGGCTTGAAACCGGAAAATCTGCGGAATCAGGGGAATCTGATAAATTAACCGGCGGGACGGAAAACGGCATAATTTTCGAAGAACTCCTCTGCAGTTATTATCAAACCGTAATTTCCGCTTTAAAGAAACTTGCCGGATACGACAGGAAATATATTCCCGCCCTGGTAGAAACTTACGAAGAGCTGTGGAAATCCGCGCCGAGGCTTAACGGCAGGAATTACCTATGTCCTTATCTATCCGACCTGTGCAAATTTTTATACGAAATCAGGGAAGCGGGCGCTCTGGCTTTTTTTTACAATCTTCTTATTTACTGCAGGGAAATACCCTTTTTATCGCTGAACGGGGAAAAGGAAAAGAAATTAGCCGACGGGTACGAAAGCGGCGGCGAAGAAGACCCGTTTGCGGAATTCAGGAAAGAAAGGCTGGAAAGAATAGCGGCTGGTTTCGACGAAAACCTTTTTAATAAAACTTACGACAAGTTCTTTGTAATACTGTCCGGATGGAGGGAAAAAATAGAAGGATATTATACTAAAGACGAAATATTTTTTATGAACGGACTGTTTATAACGGACGAGCTTGCCGATTGCGTTTACGGCGAAGAAAGAAACGGCGGAAAAAACAAAACTATGTTCCGCAAAGCGGATAATTCCGGCGAAAATACTTATCTATACGTTTACGGCGGCGAAATGAAAGAAAAAATAGCGGGGTTTTACGAGAAAGCGCTAAGGTATTTCAAACGCGCGATAAATTATAATCCGGGCAATCCCAGATATTACTACGAATATGCCAGATGCCTGAAAAATTCTGGAAAATCCGCCGAGGCTGAAATATTTTTCAAAAAGGCTTTCGATTTAAACGTTAAATAGCACAGAAACGGCGGCCATAACCTTTAATTTCCGGTTATTTTTCTTGACAAAAGATATTCCGCTGTTTTATATTCAAAAAAGAAGTATTATAAAATTTTATTGATTACTTCGGAAATAAATTCGGCAGGATTTACTATTTTAAACCGGTATTCCGGCGAAGTTTTAAGTTTTTTAAAATCTTTTATGTCGCCGGTAATTAAATAATCGGATTTTCCGTTTATCGCCGAAACCAGAACCGGAACGTCTTTATCGGCAATACGACCCGAATATCTTTCAACTTCCGTTTTTGAAGGCAGTTTAATAATTTCTAAATTGATTTCGGGCAGATATTTTTTGTATGCCGGAATAGCCGAAGGCAGTTTCTTTTTCAGATTTCTTTCTATTTCTATGAGATTATATTCGCCGGTTAATCCGGTAATCGAAGGCAGTTTCAGGCTTAATAAGTCTAATATTATCCTTGGCGCGCCTTTATCGGATATGAGTCCGGATAATATAACATTGGAATCGAGAAAAACTCTCATATTTTATCGGTATAATTCTTTATAAAGTTTCTCTCTTTCTTCGTCTATGCCTTTCAATAATTCTTCAGGCGAAAACCCAGACTTTTTTATAATTTTTTTTATTTCCCTTCTTGCCTCATCTAATTCAAGTCTTTTTGGAGTAACAATAATGGCATCGCCCAATGGTATAATGGAAACGACCTGCCCTTCCTCAAGATTTCCTGTTTCCCTTAGTTTTTTAGGTATAGTAAGCTGGCCTCTGGATTTTATCTCTGCCGTAAATATAGACTTCTGCATTTTATTTATTTTCAACCTCCGATAAAAGTATGATTTCATAATATCAGAAATCAGAAAATAATGCAATATTTTATACGTCTTTTCTGTAATTTCTATCCGGTATCATAGGCGCATCAGGAAAAACTGATGAATTTAAGCTCGGTCATTTCCTCTAGGGCGTATTTTACGCCTTCCCTTCCTATGCCGGATTCTTTTACGCCGCCGTAGGGCTGGTGGTCGGCTCTCGCGGTAGGAATGTCGTTTATTAAAACGCCTCCGGTATCGATATGCTTGACGAAATACAGTGCGTTTTTGAGGTCGTTGGTATATATGCCCGCCTGAAGGCCGTAAATCGAATCGTTTACCATCCGGACGGCATCCTGCATATCTTTAAAAGGAACGGTAGAAACTATGGGGGCAAAAACTTCGAGACAGGATATTTT
>JAJYZM010000134.1 GCA_021799935.1 bacterium
TTGCCGGCTGGAATATCGAAAAACCCAAAGCTACCATGTTTGTATGGGGGAAAATACCGCAACAATTTTTGGACGCCGGAATTAAATCGCTTGAATTTTCAAAATTATTATTGGATAAAGCGAAGGTTGCGGTTTCTCCGGGTATAGGGTTCGGCGAATACGGCGACGAATACGTCCGTTTTGCGCTTGTAGAAAACGAAATGCGAATAAGGCAGGCGTCAAAAGGAGTAAAACATTTTATTAACAACGAAGAGTTTTTTCATAAAGCGGTTTAGAGGGAAAACATTAGAATGAGGAATGGGGTCGACATATATGAAAAAAGAGATTAATATAGGACTGTTTGGTTTCGGAACGGTCGCATCGAGTTTTTACCGGATATTTTCGGAACAAAAAAGCGAGCTGGACTCCATTTTTTCCGTTCCGGTAAATATCAGAAAGATATTTACCCGCGGAAACAGTCATCCGGTTACCGAAAATATAAAAAATATCTCGGTTAAAAATGCTTCCGACATACTCGAAGACAAGAAAATAGACATCGTAATAGAGCTCATAGGAGGAATTCACCCTGCAAAGGATTTCATACTGAAGGCAATATCCGAAGGCAAAAGCATTATTACCGCAAATAAAGCCCTTCTTGCGGAACACGGCGAAGAGATATTTAAGGAATGCTTAGAAAAAAAATCCAATATAGGGTTTGAAGCCGCCGTCGGAGGCGGAATACCTATATTGAGGGCTATAAAAAACGGGCTTGCCGGCGATAAAATCAAGTCGGTTTATTCGATAATTAACGGTACCTCTAATTTTATATTATCTAAAATGACTAAAGAAGGCGGAAAATTCGAGGACGTGCTTAAAAAGGCGCAGGAAAAAGGCTACGCCGAAGCAGACCCTTCGCTGGATATAAACGGCACCGACAGCGCCCACAAGCTTGCGGTTTTAGGAAGGCTTGCATTTTCTACCAGCCTGTCTATGAAGGATGCGATAATAGAAGGAATAGAAGATATAACGCAGTTGGATATCAGCTTCGCAAAAGAACTAGGATATACGGTAAAACTTCTCGGTATCCTTAAAAATGAAGATTCTAAAATAGAAATAAGAGTTCACCCTACTTTAATACCGTCTTCCAGTCTTTTATCGAAGATAGACGGAGTGTTTAACGCGTTCTTAGTAAATACTAAATTTGCTGGACCGTTAAGCCTCACGGGTTACGGTGCGGGCGGAAATCCCACGGCAAGCGCGGTAATGGGCGATTTAATGGAAATGATATCAAGGCTGGTAAACGAAGACAGCCATCATGATTTTATTATCTCTAAAATAAAAAATAAACTTAATATCAAAAACAAAAAAGATATTATTTCTAGATATTACCTTAGATTTTCCGCTATGGACAGGCCGGGCGTTCTTTCAAAAATATCGGGAATTCTCGGCGAAAATTCTATAAGCATAAATTCCATGCTCCAAAAAGGCAGGAAGGTGGAAGGTTCTGTCCCCATAGTAATTACTACGCATGAGGCCAACGAGGAGGAATTGTTCAAAAGCATTGCCTTATGCGACGAATTAGACGTTATTTCCGCAAAAACGATGATTTTAAGAATCGAAGACAATATAAGTTAAAAGGGGGAGGGCGGTTTGGTACTTAACAAATATGAAGGAGTAATCAAAAGGTATCGAGAGTTTTTGCCTGAAATAAACGACAGGCATATAATTACTATACTAGAAGGGAACACCCCTTTGATAAAAGCACGCAACTTAGGGAAGATTATAAATCCGGATATCGAAATATATTTTAAATACGAAGGTTTAAATCCCACCGGTTCCTTTAAAGACAGAGGTATGACTATGGCGGTATCGAAAGCCGTATCCGACGGTTCAAAAGCGGTAATCTGCGCTTCTACCGGAAATACTTCGGCATCCGCCTCGGCTTATGCGGCAAGAGCGGGAATAAAATCTTTCGTTTTGATACCCGAAGGCAAAATAGCGTCCGGCAAACTTTCGCAGGCTTTAGTCCACGGCGCAGTCGTAATGCAGATTCAGGGAAACTTTGACGACGCTCTGGTAATTACCCGCGAAATCGCAAAGGATTACGACGTTACATTAGTTAATTCCGTAAATCCTTTTAGATTGGAAGGACAGAAAACGGCGAGCTTCGAAATAGCAGACGAGCTGGGCGTTGCGCCGGATTACCATATTCTCCCCGTGGGAAATGCAGGAAATATAACGGCTTACTGGAAGGGCTACAAAGAATATCATGCCGCAGGCAAAATCAAAAGCCTTCCAAAAATGCTCGGTTTTCAGGCGGAAGGCGCCGCCCCTATAGTTTTAAACCATGTAGTCAAAGAACCGCACACGGTTGCGACGGCAATAAGAATAGGCAACCCCGCAAGCTGGCAGAAAGCAGTTGAGGCAAGAGACGAATCGGGAGGATTAATAGAATCCATAAGCGACGAAGATATATTAAAGGCATATGCGCTTCTTGCGGCAAATGAAGGCGTATTCTGCGAACCTGCTTCCGCTATAAGTTTTGCAGGATTAATAAAATTGAACGGACGCGGATTTTTTGAAAAAGGCGCCGTTTGCGTCCTTACTCTCACCGGACACGGACTTAAAGACCCCGGTAACGCTATTAAAGTTTCGAAAGAGCCTATCGTAGTACCGTGCGATAAACATTCGGTACTCAAAGCAATGGGATTAGAGTAGTAAAAGATTAGCGAGCTTTGCTGGACTCCGTCCGCTGACGCTCGCAATGGCTTTATGCCGTCATTGCGATGAGCTAATGCGACGAAGCAGTCTTTTGTAATCTATGCGGTTGCTGCATATTAAAAGTTAAGTATTGCGAACATAATCGGGAGGATTTATTAATTAAATGGACAGACATAAATACGTTATTTTATGCCCTGACGGTATGGCGGATTTGCCTTTGCCGGAACTTGGCGGGAAGACTCCTTTAGAATATGCCAAAACTCCTAATATGGATTCCATAGCGGCAAAAGGGGTTACGGGTTTGATAAAGACTATTCCGGACGGATGCCTTCCCGGCAGCGATATAGGCTCTATGTCTATACTCGGCTACGACCCGTTAAATTATTACACCGGAAGGTCGCCGTTAGAGGCGGCTAGCATGGGCGTCGAACTCGGAAAAGACGACGTGGCGTTCAGGCTTAACCTAGTAAATATACTGGAAAAAGATGGAAAAAGATATATGCATGACTATTCCGGCGGACATATTACTACCGAAGAAGCAAAAAGCATAATAGAAACATTTCGGAAAGAACTTTCCAGCGATAAATTTCATTTTTACCCGGGGGTAAGCTACAGGCATCTTCTGGTTGCCGAAGGCATGGATATATCCGGTCTTCAAACCGTTGCTCCGCACGATATACCCGATTTGCAAATAGACGAATATCTTCCGCACGGAGCGGTTTCGGCTCCGGAAATACTTGAAATAATGCATAAGGCGGAAAAAATATTGGAGCATCACGAGGCCAATAAAAAAAGGGCTGCCGCGGGAAAGCTTCCGGCAAATTCTATATGGCTTTGGGGGCAGGGATATAAGCCTTCTATGCCGACTATCAAAGAAGCCTATGGCTTAAGCGGTTCGGTTATTTCGGCCGTAGATTTGGTTAAGGGAATAGGAAAATATGCCGGATTAAAAGTCATAAACGTTCCGGGGGCCACGGGATATTTAGATACGAATTACAAGGGCAAAGTCGAATACGGATTAGAATCGTTAAACGGCGGCGATTTTGTTTACATCCACGTCGAAGCTACCGACGAGGCTTCTCACGAAGGAAGCATAGAAAAAAAACTTAAAGCCATAGAAGATTTCGATAATTTTATAGCCGGCGGAGTGCTTGAAGGGCTTAGGAAATTCGGAGAATATACCGTAATGGTTTTACCGGACCATTACAATCAGGTTAAACTGAAAAAACATACGCCGGAGCCCGTTCCTTTCTGCGGTTTTTCTACGCGGCACAAAAATGCGGACGGGAAATACCGCGCCGACCGTTATTCCGAAACATTAGCCCAAAACAGCGGTTTATTTTTCGTTTCAGGCTCGTCTTTATTTCAGGCTTTTTTAAATTCGTTTAAAGATTTTATCTAACGAAACTAATTTTTTGCTTGATTTTAAAAAAATGTTTTATTATAATCTATAGCAACTTAAATTTCGGCTTTATTCTAATTTAACTTAAATAGATTATAAGGAGGTAATCTATCTATGGCATCTTATCAAAAACTTACCGAACCCAAGGAAGGTTCGAAAATCAAGGTCTTAGGGCCAAACAAATTTGAAGTTCCCAACGACCCCGTTATTCCTTTTATCGAAGGCGACGGAATCGGCGCAGATTTAACGAGGGCAATGCACACCGTTATCAATGCGGCGGTTAAAAAAGCTTACGACGGCAAAAGAAAAATCCACTGGTTCGAAGTTTATGC
>JAJYZM010000135.1 GCA_021799935.1 bacterium
TAGCGCAGGTCCATAAGGCGGTTTTAAAAGACGGGACCGTCGTCGCGGTAAAAATTAAAAAGAGAAATGTGGATAAAATAATAAGAAACGATATAGACGTCTTATATTTTATAGTGCGCATCGTAAAAGAGGCGGTTAAAGAACTTCTTTATATCGAAAATGCCGAAGATTTATTTAAAGAATTCAGCAAAAGCATTATATCCGAGCTTGATTTTATGGCAGAAGCCGGATATACCGAAAAAATAAGAAGATCCAACTTAGACAAAGATACCGTCGAAATTCCGAAAATTTACTGGCAGTATTCCTCTAAAGGATTTTTAGTCGAGGATTTTATTGAAGGCGTCAAAGTAAGCGATTTAGACGAGTTGCTTAAGAGGGGCTACGATAATAAAATTATTCTAAAGATATTTCTGAACCATTTTTTTAAGCAGATATTTATAATAGGATATTTTAACGCAGACCCGCATCCCGGCAATGTTTTCGTTATAGGGCAGGAAAAAATAGGCATAATCGATTTCGGTTCCATAGGGATATTAACAAGGGATTTGAGAAAAAAAATCCTGAAATATTTTATAGAATTCTTCGATGCCAACTATGAAGAAGCGGCATCGCTGTTTATAGAAATATGCATGGGCGATTTAACCGATAAGGAAGAGCAGTTTTTTAAATTCGAACTTATGGAGTTTATAGAAAGCTTTTACAATAAGCCTTTTAGAGATATTTACAGCACGGAAATCCTTCTCGAAACGCTGAAAATAGGGCAGAAAAATAAATTAGTCATACCGTCCGAACTCTCTTTATTGTTTAAAGCCCTGCTGCCGATAGAATCTATCGCAAAAATGCTCGACCCCGAATTCTCTTTTGTCGATTCGGGACTCAAGTTTTTCGATTTTGACGCCTTAGTAGATAAGAAAGAGAAAATAAAGGATATTAAAGAATCGTTGGTCGATAAATTGAAAGGTTATAAAGATTTAATAGGGGGATTCCCTAAAAGAGCCGAAAAAATACTTAAAAAGATGTCGGAAGACAATTTTTCGATTGATTTTATCCATAAAGGATTAGAGGGATTCATAGAAGAAATGCAGAGGTCGAGCAAAAGGCTTACCAACGGACTTTTAATCGCGTCCGTAATAATATCTTCCGGGATTTTAATACTTATCGGAAGCGAGTTTTCCCATTTTTATATCTTAATTATGGGGATAGCAGGCTGGGTTTTAGGATTGATATATATATTCATTTTATTGTTTAAGTGAAAGTATTATAAAAATGTAGGAGGTGCTGAAAAAATTGGAAGTGCTGGAAATAAACCAAAGCGGCGTTAATTTTAAAAATTCGGTAATTACCATAGGCAGTTTTGACGGAATACACCTTGGACACAGAAGGCTTATGGAAATGACGAAGGACTCCGCTTCGGAGTTAAATTCGACGTCAGTCGTGCTCACGTTTCATCCGCATCCTTTAAAAGTTATTCATCCGGAAACTAAAATTAATCTTATCACGACATTCGAAAAGAAAATAGAGCTCATAGAAGAAACGGGGATAGATTACCTGATTTATATAACTTTTACTCCGGAGTTCGCAAATATGGAGCCGGAAGATTTCGTTAAAAACATTATAGTAAAAAAATTAAATCCGCTTAAAATTATAGTAGGCCATGATTTCGGATTCGGAGCAAATAAGTCCGGAAATATAGCTTTGCTGAAAAAACTTTCCGAGGAATTCGGCTTCGAGCTTGCCGTGGTAGAACCGGTAGTAATAGACAACGAGATTGTTTCAAGCACTCTTATAAGAAGATTGGTAATAACAGGAAAAGTCTGCGCCGTCAAAAGATTTTTGGGCAGGGACTATTCCGTTCACGGACGCGTAGTTAAGGGATGCGGCAGAGGCAAACAGCTTGGATTCCCTACGGCAAATATCGTTCCCGAAGAAGAATTATTTCCGAAAGACGGCGTATATGTCACCCAGGTCAAGATAAATGGTAAAACTTTCGATTCCGTGACCAACGTCGGTTCAAATCCGACATTTAACGACGTTATAAGAAGAATAGAATCCTATATATTCGATTTTGCCGAAGATATATACGATAAAGAGATAGAGGTTTTTTTCCTAGAGCGCCTAAGGGAGGAGATTAAATTCGACAATATAAAAGAACTCGAAGCCAGAATCAGGAAAGACATAGAACTTGCAAATCTAATCCTGAAAAGGAAGTATAAAAAAACGCAGTGCTTATAAGCAGGATAAAAGATTTTTTGATTTTTATCCCGAAGTGTAATAAAATATATTTTATGATAATGCAAATGACGAAAACTAAAAAGTTTAAAGTTTTCCTGTTAAGCGTTATTACCGGCTTGACGGCTCTGACTACCGGTTTTTTTGCATATACGGCCGTCGGGATGTTCCGTGCCCTGCATTCAAAAACCTACGGTTCCTTATATTCCCTTAAGCAGTCAGGCATGATTTTCGTTAACGGACATAACGGATTAAAACTTGCCTATCCTTCTTTATCCGGCGGTTTATCCGGCGCTTCTTTTTATTCCGTTTTCGCCGCGGCGGCCTTATTAGCCGCAGGTCTTATAATATTTATGTATATATATTTTTACAGGCTTATAGAAGCCCAGGATAATACAGAATCTTCTTTAAGGTCGTTAGAAAAAAACATTCTGGAAATACCCTCGACTATTATGCACGAGATTAAAGGCAATATAAATTCCGTTTTGATAAATTCCAGAGTTTTGACCGAGAAAATTAAAAATTTAGATATCAATAAAGACGGCTTAGTTAAAACCGGCGGACTGATAGAAAGCGAAACGGCTAAACTGGCGCAGACCATGGACGGCATATTGAAATTTACCAAAGATTTCGATATAAACCCCGAAGAAGCCAATCTTTCGGAATTGATAAAGGAAGCCTATGAAACCGTTAAAAACGGACTCTCGGCAAAAGAAATAAGTTTTTCCGATTCGGTGGATAAAAATATTTATATAAGGATGGATAAGGATTTAATGCTCCAGGTATTTAAAAATTTAATATTAAATGCGGCAGAATCTTATGAAAGCGGAAAAGGTCCTATTTTTATTTATTCTTCCTATATTTTAAATAAAGTATCTTTGACGGTGGAGGACCGCGGGGCGGGAATAGACAAAGAAGCGCTTAAAAAGATTTTCGAGCCCTTTTTCACCACGAAAAAAACCGGGGCCGGGCTTGGGCTTGCATTGACTAAAAGAATCTTGGACGCACATGGATTTAATATAAATATCCAGTCGCAAAAAGGGCTTGGAACTAAGATTTCCGTCGTAATGAAAGACCTGCAATAATTAAAAATGAACGAACCTTCCCAAAAACCTTCGGCTATACTGATAGTAGAAGACGACGACGCCGCGCGGAACGGACTTTCGGAATATCTCAACCTTAAAGGATACAGAGTCTTCGAAGCAGACTGCATTAAGACCGCATTCGGAATATTGGATTCCGTAGATTCCGGCAATAAAGATATTATAGATATTATAATTACCGACCTTAAGCTGCCCGACGGAACAGGATTGGATTTATTAAAGGCGATAAAAGACGGCAGAATGGCACAGAACCCCGAAGTTGTAGTGGCGACCGGCTTCAGTTCGGTAAAAACGGCGGTTGAAGCCATAAAACTCGGAGCATTCGATTATATTACGAAACCCGTAAATTTAGACGAGCTCGAACTGATAATAAAGCGCATAATATCCAATAAAAGCCTTATCGACGAGTTGAACGTCCTTAAAAACAGGCTCGACGAAAAATTTAATTTCGGCAGTCTTATAACGTCCTCCGGGAAAATGACCGCTATAGTCAACACGGCTATTGCTATTTCCGGCACCAATTCCACGGTGCTCATAGAGGGAGAGACGGGAACGGGCAAAGAACTCCTTGCAAATATTATAGTCAATAATTCACGCAGGAAAAATAAACCTTTTATTAAAGTAAACTGCGCCGCTCTTTCGGAGACTATTTTAGAAAGCGAGCTTTTCGGGCATGAGAAAGGGGCTTATACGGGCGCGGATTCTTTATACAGGGGAAGATTCGAGATGGCGGACGGAGGAACGATTTTTCTCGACGAAATAGGCGAGATTTCCTTGAAGACGCAGTCTAAAATATTGCGTGTACTGCAGGAAAAGGAATTCGAAAGAGTCGGCGGGAATAAAACCATAAAAATCGACATAAGAATTATAGCGGCATCGCAGGATATAGAAAAAAAGGTTTCAAGCGGCGAATTCAGGCAGGATTTATATTACAGGCTTAACGTAATAAATTTGAAGCTTATACCGCTTAAAGAAAGAAAAGAGGACATACCCGTTCTTATAAGGAGATTTTTAGACGATTTTTCGAACGAAAACGGAAAGAAAATTACCGGAATAAGCAAAGAGGCGCTGGATTTTCTATTAAGCTACGATTATCC
>JAJYZM010000136.1 GCA_021799935.1 bacterium
CGGATAAGTCTAACTCTAAAATTCTAAATATTTATAAGGCTAAAATCGTAAATTACGTATTTTATATCGCAGATTTTAAGGATTATGTATTATTCGTTTCCAAAGACGGTTCTGTCCTTCTTGACGTGCTAAAGATCGAATTTCAAAATCTTTTGGACGAGCTGAATTGCTTAAAGGAAATTTACGAAAATTCAGTAAAAATCATAGGAATAGACACTACGGCTCACGGTTCGGTTAAAAATATAATTAATTGCTTTACCGAAAATAATTTTAATTTCAAGGAGGATTTAGCGGTATGAAAAAAATTTTATCGTTTGTTTTCGCTTTAGTTTTGAGTTTAACTTTTGTTACGGCAAGTTATGCTCACGGTTACACCTATTGGACGTCGTCGACTAAATTAGGCATAAGTCATTTTGCCTATAACGAAACGGCTGGAGATTCTGATTCAGGGACAAATTATTCTTTAGTTCAAAGATTTAATTATCACAATAACCTTTTTCTCTTATCCTTAAGAGGTTCGTTCGGATACGTTCCTGCGAATTACACCGGCGCTACGCAAGGCGGAACGGTTACGACGGGCAATGTTCACTATGCTTTAAATAATTTTTCAGTTGGTGCAGGTATCGATCCGCGTTTTATGAACGGATTAATGCAGAATGAACTGTATTTGTCGTTAGGCGATATGACGCATGATTTTATGGCAGGCAATTCAACTTTTAGCAACGGGGCGACGGGATACGATGAAAGTTATCAAATAAAATACTTGAATTTAACATATAAGAATATTTATGCTTTTAATCCCGTCGTTTCCAACGTATTTAAAGCAGAATATCTGAAAGGTTTTTCGGGAACGGCCACGACTAAAGGCTTTAATTATCAACTGCACGGTTATCCGGCTCCTAATTTTGAATTTAATCTTGGCGGAGAAGACGGATATACTTTGGCGGAAGGCGTAAGATACAGATTAAACGACAGTGTGTCTCTGACAGGCGACGTTTATTATTCTACTTTATTTTTAAATCATTCTAACGCAAACGATTATTTTTTTGAACCTTCGTCTGATACTCGCCAGTACGGCATACAAGTCGGTTTGCACGTGGCGTTTTAAAAAAAAATATATAAACGGGAGGCAATATGGACAGAATATTAAAATACATCGAATTTATTAATTTTATACTCATAGGCCTGTATTTATTGGGGCTTTTTATGGATAACCAGTTTCTTATGACGCTAATGGTGCCGGTCGTTCTTGCCTTGCTTCAACTCGGCATAACTCAAATAAGGACTAACGCAAAGAAAGAAGAGGAGCTTAAAGCCCTTTTCGACAAAGAAAAACAAAGATTAAAAGAAGAACTGAAGTCTTAATTTTCTAAAAGCTCCGGAGGTTTTGGCTAACCTTCGGAGCGAAGGAGGTCGCTTTGTTAAAGGTTTTAAGTTTTTTAACTTTAATAATCTTTTTTTGTTATGCCAAAAACGCAAACGCAGGTTCTTATTGTTTTAACAGAGCCGGAAATCTTTACGGGATTAATCCTAAACTTCTTTATGCCGTCGCAAAGGTAGAAAGCGGCTTTAATCCCGAAGCAATAAATTACGACGGCAACGGCACTTACGATTTCGGCGTTATGCAGATAAATACGGTCTGGTATCCGGTAATAAAGCGTTATTGGAATTATCTTGCAAATCCCTGCTATAACGTCGAGGTCGGGGCTTGGATATTAAAAAACTGCTACAAGAAATTTCATAAAACCGTAAATGCACTTGAATGTTACAATTCCGGCAAACCGTACGGCGATATGTATTACGTTAAAAAAGTTTATTTAGCCTTTAAAAGAGAGGGTGAGTGATGCGCAGGAAATTTTATTTAATTATTTTCGCTATTATTATATTGTTTTTACCTAATACCTCAAGCGCCGCTATTATCGGCAATTTGGAAAATCTGTCGAACGTGGCTTATCGTTTAGGGCAGGAAATATACCTTAAAAAGAATAATTTAAACGCCGAACAGGCATATTCTTCCTGTAAGACGCTTACGAAAGTTTACGATACCAAACTTGCCGGTTCTAACGCTAACGAAGAACAGTTTTTGTATTATATGTCTCCGGCGCAGGTAACCTACTGCTGGAGCGGTTATTTAAACAATATAAGTTCGTTTTCTAAAGTTACATCTAAAAGCAGTATCGATGCTTTAAATCAGGGAGCTTATATGCTCGGCAGGACGCTCTATAAAAATGACGGCGATTTATCGGCGAGGCGGTCTTTTTTGAAATGCAAAGCAAGGGTTAAAGTCTATAACGAAAACATTTCGGAATCTAACGGAAACGAGCTTGGTTTTTTAAGACTGATGAGTCCAGGGGAATTATCTTACTGCTGGGCAGGATATTTAGACGCGGCGGGAGCGGGAAATAAATAAATTTAAAGAAATTATGAAAAAGGTATTTTTTTTAATAACGCTAATTTTATTTTTAGGTGCAACCGCTGTTGTTTATGGCGATACATATACTTGTTCCGATATTACGAGCGGAATACCTACTTCTTCTCAAACACAGATTTGCAATAGCGGCACGTTGCAAAACGGTTCTGCTGGAGAATTGTGTCCTTTTTCGCAGACCCCCTGCGTGCAACAAACAAGCACTCCGCAGTGTCCGAGCGGATATACTTATAACAGTTCTACTGGGCAATGCACCGAAACAACGACAAGCACGACAAATGTTACAGCCTCAGGCGGTCTTAATAATGCAGGTTATTATTTAATCGGAGTTACGGCCAGCGGAAATATATTAACATTTTATTATATTTCTTTTAATAATTTTAATTTTTCTTTTGGTTCTTTTAATATAACTCTTAGCGGGGGTGTTACAGCCTCAGGTGGTTGGAGTGGAAATATAATATCAGGGGGTACATGGTATGCAGATTATTTAATCGGAGTTACGGCCAGCGGAAATATATTAACATTTTATTATATTTCTTATAATAGTTATGGTAATCCTTCTTTTGGTTCTTTTAATATAACTCTTAGCGGGGGTGTTACAGCCTCAGGTGGTTGGAGTGGAAATATAATATCAGGGGGTACTGCAGATTATTTAATCGGAGTTACGGCCAGCGGAAATATATTAACATTTTATTATAATAGTATTAATGGCTCATCTAGCTCTTTTAATATAACTCTTAGCGGGGGCGTTACAACTACCTCTACTTCAACCGCCTCTCCTACCTGCCCTTCCGGCACTACGCTTGTAAACGGAGAATGTGTCTCCCCGTGGACTTGTCCAGTTTCCGGTAATGGCGGGGATTCCGCTACCTGTATAGAGCCTTCCGGCAGTTCGACTTATTATTGCAGTCCGTATTCCTGCTATACAGATTCAAGCGGAACAAATGTATCTACTACTCCTGTAAACGCTACTATGCCGCCTACGCAAACAAATAACGGGACTGTAACCGACAGCGGGTGCGACGGTTCGGTTTATTTATTTCCCGGAACTGCGATGCAGTGCCGTTCAGGCGGCGAGCAGACCGCATGGCAGGACTGTTGCAACGCCTCTACATATCTATTCGGCATGCTTAAATGTACGACTCAGGAAGAGTCGGTCGCAAAAGATTTGCAGTACGATACGCAATACGGCGCAAACGGATATAATAATCCAAATTCTTACGGCGGTTCGGGAGACGCCCAGTATGTCGGAAGTTACTGCTCCGATAAATTCTTGGGTTTATGCCTCGAAAACATGAAAGTTTATTGCGTTTTTCATTCCCTTTTAGGGTTAATTATTCAGGAGCAGGGCAGGGCGCAGTTAGGCATAGGTTTCGGTTCGCCTCAAAATCCAGACTGTTCGGGTCTTACTCCTACGCAGTTTCAGGAACTTAATTTTTCTAATTTCGATTTTACGGAATACGTTACCGTTCTTGAAAATAAAATCAAAGCAGGCGTCATAAATACGAACACTTTAAATCAAATGCAGAATTATACAACCACTATAACTAACCAGATTAGCAATTACGAAAACGAACTGTCGGGGGTTAATCCATGACGAGGCCTACCCACTTATTAGGCGGTATAGCCGTCGGCACTCTGTTCGGTTTATACGGTATTCCTTTTGCGATACTCGGCTCCGTTTTGCCCGATATAGACCGTTTTTTATACAAAAAATCTTCCGAATGGAGTTTCTGGGGGCACAGGGGCTTTACGCATACCGTTTTATTCGGCTATGTTCTTTCTTTCGTTATTTACTATTATTTGGGCGGAATAGCAGCTTTAGCATTTTTGTTCGGGGTTTTAAGCCATATAGTTTTAGACAGTTTCAATTATAAAAAACTAGAACCGCTTTTTCCGATTAAAACGGAAGTCCATCTTGATATGGTAGAAGTGGGAAGCCTTCGGGAATATCTTTATTTTACGATTCCGCTGTTTTTGCTTTCTACTATTTTAATGG
>JAJYZM010000137.1 GCA_021799935.1 bacterium
CTTTGCATTTAACATTTTTGAAAAAGCTATCGACATTAAAAATATTTTAGATACAGGGATACAATCGTCGGCTAAGTTTATCGAAGAATTACAAAAAAACAATAACGCTTTTTGGATAAGAGACGAATTCGCGCAATTACTAAAAGCTATGAAAACTCAAAGCTATTTAGAAGAATTAAAAGACTATTTGTTAAAAAGTTACGATAATAAAACGATTAGCCGGAAAACTTTAAAACACGAGATTATCGTCGAAAATCCCGCCCTGGTTTTGTTCGGTTTAAGCGTATATTCGACATTCTTGCAAAATGTTTCTTTAGAAGATATGCTTGACGGTTTTGCGCAGCGACCGTCGTACGTAATCGCAAAAAACGATCCGGAACGCCCAGAACTATCGGTTGCGTTATATCCTTTCAATTTATTACGAGATACGGTAAAAAAGTCTTGGAAAAAAATAAAATTTCCGGCAAAAAATAAAAAATATATTCTGGGGCAGGCGGCGGTTAGAGCATTTGAAGATTCTTTTTATGCTTATGCCGGAACTGAATATAGCAAAATTCCGGCTTCATTTTTGCGCAGAACATTGTTTAAGTCTATCAAATACGCCTTAATTTACCATATCGTTTTAGGAAAAACTAAATATAAAGAAATTGACGCAGAAGATATAAGCTGGGCTATGCGGTTGATTACATTACATATTTCCGATACTAAAGAAATCTTAGAAAATTATGGACTTTCCGATTTAGAAAAAACAATTCAGAAAGTAGAAAATTTAAAAAGAAAATTTGCCGAAGCCGGAAAAATAATAAAAGCGCGAGATATTATTGCAAATGTCAAAGAAATCAAAAACGTCAACGAAGCAAAAGCTATATTGGAGTTAATATGATACATCAATCAATCGAACAATTAAAATTATATCCGCAGGAAACCAAATTTACTGTAAAAGCTAAAAACTTTGAAACAGGAGAAATTAAGATAATAAAAAATCAGACGGCAGAAACCTATCCAAAGTCCTTATCTTACTTAAAATATCTTAATGCCAACGGCTATAATATTTTTCTTTCCCCCAGCGTAGCGGGGGGCGTGTATATTCTGCTCGACGATATTAAAAAGCCCGAAATAGACAGATTATACAAGGACGGGTTTGAACCTTTTTATTATCTCGAAACGTCGCCGTCAAATTATCAAGCTATTATAAAATTATCGGATAGTCGGCTTTCTAAAGAAATACAGGCTTTCATATCGAAACAGTTATCCGAAATATACTTTGCCGATAAAAATTCAAGCGATACAGGACATTTTTTCCGGCTTGCGGGATTTACTAACCGTAAACGGAAATATCTGAAAAACGGCGTATTTCCGTTCGTAAAACTTTATATCGGCAAAAATAAAACTTGTTCCAAAGGGCAGGAATACATAGATAGAATTATGAAAGGCATCGAAAACGGTTTAATCGAATTACCGGTATCGCCTGTAGAGATAACCACACGCCCCGCCATAAAGGCGGGGAAAAAAGAAAAAAACGGTTGTTTCCTGTATATCGAAAAAATCTATAAGACAGGCAATTTATCGGACTTGTCCGCCGTTGACTTTAAAACTGTCAAATATGCTTTAGCAAAAGGCTTTGAGATTAACGACATCAAGGAAGCTATAAGGCGGTTAAGCCCTAATATCGAGAGCAGAAAAAAAGGTCATATAGACGATTATTTATCAAGGACAATAAATAAAGCTATGTTAAGGTAAAAATGCATAAAAGGGAAAGAATAAAATAAATGAAAAAACTATTAACCGTTAAAGACGTTGCGGATTTTTTGAGCGTAAGCCCTAAAACGCTATATCAATGGGCTGAATACGGTTCTATTCCCTGCTTTAAACTTAACGGAACTTTAAGGTTTGATGAAGAAAAAATAACCGAATGGGTAAACGCTAATGAAAAAAAATCTATTATAAAGTATAATAGCGTTAAAGGCGGAGTGCCCATGAAAAAAGGAGGTGTAAAATAATCATGGGCGTCTTTAAGCGAAAGGGGTCTGAGTTTTATTGGATGGATATAATCGCAAACGGTAAAAGATACCGTGAATCCACTAAGACCAAAAACAAAAAACAAGCCGAAGCGGTTTATGCTAATAGGTATTTTGAAGTAGTAAACGGAATAACGCCTAAAAATCCAGAACCTGAAGTAAAGGATAATAGATTTACTTTTGAGGAACTTACAGAAAAGTATCTTGCGTGGGTGTATGGCAAGCAGGCATCGTATAACAATAAAAAATCCGCTATAAAATGCTTTTTTATGAACAGGTTTAAATATTTAAACGATATTAAAATCTACGATTTAGAAAAGCTGCAAAGCGAGATGATAGCAAAAGGCTATACAAAATCCTATATAAATAAAACGTTTTCGGTGATTAAGCATATGTTTACAAAAGCTTTGGACTGGGAGATGATTGACGAAATCGTCTTGCAAAAGTTGAGACGGGTTAAAAATCTGCCGGGCATGAATAAGATTTTAAGATATTTGGATGCTGAAGAAATTAACCTTTTAATCTCAAACTGCCCGCCGCATTTAAAGCCTATCGTTTTAGCGGCTCTTAACACGGGAATGCGAAAGTCGGAGATCCTACATTTAACTTGGGATAGAGTGGATTTAAAGAACCGATTAATTTTACTCGACCGGACGAAAAACGGCGAAAGACGCGAAATTCCGATGAATAATTTAATGGTTAAATTATTTAGTTCATTGCCGAGGCATTTAAGAGTTCCGTATGTATTTTGGAATCACGATAAGCAAAAACCTTATACAAATATTACGGAAGGCTTTCAAAGCGCGTTAAAAAAATCGGGCATAAAGAATTTCAGGTTCCACGACTTAAGACACACGTTTGCGTCTATTCTTATAATGTCGGACGTTGATATAAGTTCGGTTTCGGAACTGCTTGGACATACAAGCATTAAGATGACGCAAAGGTATGCTCATCTGTCGCCGGCGCACCTGAGAAAAGCGGTAGATATTTTTGAAAATGTCACATTTTTGTCACAGTTTGAGGAAAAGGGAAAAGTTGAAGATTTATAAGTTGCTGATTTTATTTATTAAAACGGAAGGAAATTAGGCTACCCTATTGACGTAGCTCAAATACGTCGGAATCGCTATCGCCGCCAGGATACCGATAATGGCGATGACGATTAAAAGCTCGATAAGGGTGAAACCCTTTTTGCCTTTAAGTCTGTTAATGTTCATTTTGCTTTCTCCTTAACTTAAAAAGTTAAATTAATAAATTAATTTCGTTCTTATTATATACAAGCATATTTTGTGCCATAACATAAAGAAACGGTTAAAAAATTATGCAATATGCCTATTTTACGGCTTCTCTTATAAAATCCAGATAAATTATTATTCTATATAAAAATATGCTATTTGACAAAAATTGTCAACTCAAAATAAGAATTATCGATTAATTATATGCGGCTGGTTGATTTTATTATATTAGACAGGCATGACAAAAATTGTCGTTAATTGACAAAAATTGTCATGAAAAAAATGCCGGATTTATTTATTCCGTATTTATTTCATCTCCGCCGTCGAACTTTCCGGCGTCTAAAGTCTTTGAGGTCTTTGCTCCGAGCAGCCTCATTTTTTCGAATCGCGACATTATATTGCCTTTTCCGGAAACGAGAAGTTTTCTGGCGTTTTCGTATGCCGCGGAGGTTTTGTCGAGCGAAGAACCTATATCTTCCATGCTCTTTGCGAAAGAGCAGAATTTATCGTATAACTGTCCGGCGAGAGCCATCACTTCGGCTGCTTTTTCCTGACTTTTTTCCTGAATCCACAGGTTTTGAACTATTTTTAAAATCAGCATAATAATCGACGGTGTCGCTATAATTACGTTTCTGCTATACGCGTAAGCTAAAAGCTCCCTGTCGTAATTTACCGCAACCGTATAGGCAAACTCGACCGGTATGAACATAATAACGGAATCTATGCTGTTTGAACCGGTTAAACGGGAATATTTTTTATCGCTTAATTCGTTTATGTGTCTTTTTACGGAAAGAACATGGGATTTAAGAAACTTATCGGCATCCGCGCCGTTTTCGGCAGCCGAAACTGCGCCTTCGGCGGAAGCATCCTCGGTAATCCGGCTTTTTCCGCCGCCGGCAGAACTCAAGCTCATATATCTTTCGTAATCCGTTAAGGACACTTTTGAATCGATGATTAAATCCCTGCGTTTAGGAAGATGGACGATAACGTCCGGCCTTAAATTTATTTTCTCGTCCATTTCGTTGACGGCCTTAACGGTCGGCTGGATTTCATACTGCATTCCTTCGATTAATTCGGAATATTCCAACAGCTGTTCCAGTATCATTTCGCCCCAGTCGCCCTGAACCTTTCCCGTGCCTTTCAGCGCGGTCGTCAGG
>JAJYZM010000138.1 GCA_021799935.1 bacterium
TTGAGCTCGTTCAAAGATAACTTAAAAAATATTCTCGAAATATCTAAATACAGTAAAATATGAAAAAACATAATATATTGGAAACCGCCGAAAATGTTTTAAGGATAGAAGCCGATTCGATATCCGCTCTCATAAACAGGCTCGACGAAAATTTCGAAAAAACGGTCGATTGCCTTATCGCAATTAAAGGCAAGGTAATATTAACCGGTATGGGCAAATCGGGCATTATTGCGAGAAAAATATCTTCCACTCTTGCAAGCACTGGAACTCCTTCTTTTTTTATGCATCCGGCAGAGGCTTCGCACGGCGACCTGGGAGTAATATCTCCCGAAGATGCCGTAATAGTGCTGTCCAACAGCGGAAACACTAAAGAAATAGTTTCCATACTGCCTGCGATAAAACTCATAGGCGCTAAAATTATCGGGTTTTCCGGAAATAAAAACTCCCAGCTTTCCATGCTGTCGGATTATTTTTTCGATGTATCCGTCGCACAGGAGGCCTGCCCTTACAACCTGGCTCCAACCGCCAGCACCACGGTTCAGCTTGCGATAGGCGACGCTCTTGCGGTTTCCCTTTTAAAAGAGCGGAACTTCCTCGAGGAGGATTTCGCAAAACTCCATCCCGGCGGCTCTATAGGCAAGAAATTTTTAAAAGTGGCTGATATAATGCATAAAGGGGAAGAAATTCCTTTAGTAAAAGATTCCGCTTTATTAAAAGACGCTATCATAGAAATGAACTTTAAAAGACTGGGGTTGACCGGAGTTATCGACGAAAATATGCTTCTTTGCGGCATAGTGGTGGACGGAGATTTAAGGAGGGCGCTGACCGATTCCGCCAATATCATAGATAAACCGGTAAAAGACGTTATGACGAAGAATCCTAAAATTATTCTTAAAGACGCTCTTGCGGCATCCGCTCTTCAAAAAATGGAAGAGTTAAAAATTACTTCGCTTTTTGCGGTAGAATCCGAAAACGATAACAGGCCCGCAGGCGTCATACATATTCACGACATAGTAAAAGCGGGAATAATATAATATGAAAAAACTTAATTTTAACGATATAGAAATTTTAGTTTTCGACGTTGACGGGATTTTAACTGACGGAAAAATATATCTATCGGAAAACGGGGTCGAGACGAAAACATTTTTTGCTCATGACGGCGCAGGAATGAAATTGGCTAAAAAATTAGGGCTGAAAATAGGCATGATTTCGGCAAGGACGAGTAATGCCGCCTCTATAAGGGCGAAAGAACTCGGCGCCGATTTTTATATAGAAGGATGCAAAGAAAAATATAATGCTTTAAAACCGTTGTTGAAAGAATACAGTATCGGCGTAAAAAATTTATTTTATATGGGAGACGATATAGTCGATATAGAACTTTTAAAGTTAGCCGCGATTTCCGCTACCGTTCCTAATGCGCCGGAATATGTGAAGATTTGCGCGGATATCGTAACGGTTAAGACCGGCGGATGCGGAGCGGTAAGAGAGGTCTGCGATACGATTCTGCAGGAAAAAGGTCTTCTTTCTGATTTTTTAAATAAATTATAGATTATGCCGCTGGACCGTAAAATTTTAAGAAGGGCGTCTCTGGTATTAGGGCTCGCTTTTTTATTCGTTCTCGGTTTTTTTTTGTTTCTGCATTATATGCATAACAAAAAAGGGCTTTTAGGCTTTAAAATATCTAAGGGCTATATAAGCCTTCAAAAAATAGATTATAAATTTTTTAAAAAAGGCGTACTTGCCTATGAAATATTTGCCGACAGATTAAATTACCTCTCTCAGAAAAAGAATATTATTAAACTGAATGCTGTTAAGGTCTATATTTACGGAAAAAATAAAAAACCTGCGTTTATTATTACCGGAAAATCGGGAAGATTGAATTCGGTTTCCAAAAATGTGATAATTTCCGGAGGCGTTATAATAAAAAGTTCAAAAGGGGCATATATGAAAACCGGCATAATCGACTATTTTGCTAAAGACGATAAAATCGTAGCCCCGGATTATATGGAAATTAAGGGAAAAAACTATTTTATTTCGGGGAACGGACTTATTTTCTACGTTAAAAAAAATATTTTTATTTTACAAAAAAACGTACATTTTTTATCCGATAATTCAGGCGAGGTGGCTAAGTGACTATAAAACCGCATTTTTTAATTTTAACTGTTTTTGTATTCTCCTTTTTTTTATTTCAGGCAAACGGCTATTGCTCCGCCAAACCTAAAACTCAATCCAAAACGGACATAACGTCGGACTCTTTAACGGTAAACAATAAAAAAAATATTGCCGTATTTACGGGACACGTTGTCGCAATCAAAGGCAGACTAAAAATTTTATCTTCGGTGCTGAACGTTATATATACAAAAAAAAATAAAATAAAAATGCTAATCGCAACCGGGAAAGTTCATATAATTAAAGGAAAGGACAATATTACGGGCGGCAGGGCGGTTTATTACGATAAAACGAGGATTGCCGTAATATCCGAAAACCCCGTAGCGTATGAAGGGAAAAATAAAATAGCCGGAAAAAAAATAATTATTAATTTTAAAACCGGAATATCTACCGTTATAGGCGGTAAAAAAAGAGTCAATGCCGTAGTTTATTCAAATAAGTCTTTAACCGTTCAAAAGCCTTCGGCCGAAAATAAGAAAGAGAAGAAATAAGAAATGATAAAAGCTCTGGATTTAGTAAAGAGATTTAAGAAAAGGGCGGTAGTTAACGGCGTTTCGCTTGAGATTAAACCCGGCGAAATAACAGGACTTTTAGGCCCTAACGGCGCCGGTAAGACCACTACGTTCAATATGATTTCAGGCATGTTGAAGCCGGACGGAGGCTCTATATTTTTAGGCGATGCCGAAATTACGGAACTGCCGATGTATAAAAGAGCCAGGCTGGGCATAGGATATCTTCCTCAGGAAACTTCCGTTTTTAGAAAACTTACCACGGAACAGAACCTTACGGCTATTTTTGAACTGTTGAAAATACCGGTTAAAGAAATAAACCTCAGACTCGACGAATTAGTGGAAAAGTTCGGACTTGAAAAGGTCAGGAAGTCTCCGGTTATGAGTTTATCCGGAGGAGAAAGAAGGAGGGTGGAGGTCGCGAGGTCGCTCATACTTTCTCCGAAGTTCATTCTGCTGGACGAGCCGTTTTCGGGAATTGACCCTATTGCCGTCGAAGATATGCAGGATATTCTTACGGATTTAAGAAACGATTCCATAGGAATCCTGATAACCGACCATAATGTAAGAGAGGCGTTAAGGATATGCAACAGCGCCTATATAATCAACGACGGAAAAATTATAGAAAAAGGCTCTCCCTCCCATATTATTTCCAGTCCAATAGTAAAGAGATTCTTCCTCGGAGAAAAGTTTAATTTGGGTATCTGAGCCGAATGTTATATAATAATAATATATAAATATATTTATAAATGAAGAAATAAAAAGACGAAAAAGGTGTCAGATTCTTACAGTAAAGGAATACGAAATAAATAAATTTGGTAACTTTTTACACCTTTTTCGACACGGAGTTTTGTATGAGCGGTATGGAATTAAGGCAAAATCTGAAGCTGTCCCAGCAGTTGGTAATGACCCCTCGCCTTCAGCTTGCCATTAAAATGCTTGCGCTGAACAATATCGAACTTTCCGATATGGTCAAGCAGGAAATACTGGAAAATCCCATACTGGACCAGGAAATTGCAGGCGCAAAGAGCGAAGAAGAGTCCGAAAGCGAAAATTTTACCCCCGCAAACGAAGCAATGCCCGATACCGGCGGAGCCATAGCCGAAGCCGAAGACGGATTTAAGGAAATTGCCCAATATTTAGTAAATTATAACGAGCAGTTCGTCGATTTATCTAAGGATGACGGCAGTTACGGCGGTTCCGATAAAAATTATTTAGAATACAAGCTGGAAAATAGTTTTTACGCCGGCAAAACCCTTTACGAGCATTTAATGGAACAGGTGAGAACCGGAGACTTTTCCGATAAGGAAATTTTACTTGCGGGATATATCGCCGGCAATTTGGACTCGAAAGGACTGCTCGCCGTATCGATACAGGACCTTGAGGATTTTGCGGCAAATGCGGGGGTGCGGAATAACGTCAAGACGTTTGTAGCAGGTACCCTTAATAAAATAAACAGGCTTGAGCCGGTCGGGCTCGCCGCAGAAAATACCTTATCGAGCCTCTTGCTACAGGCCGGTTATTATTTTAAAGACGACGCCCTGCTTAAGAATATAATCGAAAAATACCTGAAAGAAGTAGCAAATAAAAATTATCAAAAGATATCCAAAGAAACGGGAAAAAGCATAAACGACGTTTTAAGTTCCGTAGAAAATCTGAGAAAATTAAACCCGAACCCCGCGGCTAATTTCAGCAGGGAAGAACC